>NZ_JCANNB010000030.1:0-81992 GCF_059553435.1 Micromonospora sp. PRAS1 | reverse complement strand
TCGTACTGACTGCGGGCGAAGGGCTGACGCCGCCGCCCCTCGACGACCGGGCCGGCCGGCGGGTCCGGGCGGGTCATGACCGGTGGCGGATCATCGGCACCACGGTCAGCAGGGCGAGCGCCGCCCAGGTCGGCACCCACAGCGGTCGCTGCTGGGCCAGCGTCCCGAGCCCACCACCCACCGCGTAGCCGGCGAGCGTCAGGAGACCGAGCAGGGAGGCTCGTCTGGCCCTGCTCCGATTCGCTCGCGGGCCGGCCAGCCAGCGCACCACGCGTTCGCCGGTCTTCGCCACCGTGCCGGACTGGTAGGTGATGGTGGTGGAGATTCCGGCGGTCCGCACGAAGAGCGTGGCCAGGGCACCCATCGCGAACCCGCCGACGGCGGCCAGCAGCGCCCGGAGCTGCGGGTTAGTCCGGCCGTACTGGAACAACACGTTGAGCACCCCCCAGAGCGCGGCGGAGGCCACGGCGGCGGCGAGGCCGCGGGAGACCGGTGACCACCGGCTCCGGAGCGCACGCAGCCGGACGGTCAGGCCCGCCGCGACGGTGAACGCCACAAGCGACGCCGCCGCCGTCGGCCAGGCCGGATGTCCGCCGGCCGGTCCGATGCCCAGGAACACGACGTTGCTGGACTGGTTGGCCACGAAGGCTCCGTAGCGCAGGTAGGCGAAGGCGTCCAGAAAGCCGGCGACGGAGGTGGTTGCGGCCAGGACCACGAGCGGATGGCGGAATTCGCGGTACGAGTCCGCCAGGTCGGGTCCGTTCCGATTCGCCGGAGGGGGCGGTTCAGCACGCGGCATCGATCCTCCACACCTGGCGGTCTGATGGGTGATCCCGGTGAGGTCCGGCTCGTTCGCGACGAGTGCGATGACTTTTCGCAACCTATCGGACCTCGGATGCCGAATGGGCGGATACCACCGACTGCCACATGATCGGTTCGGGTTGACCGACCACGCCGAGGAATCGGAGTTTTCCTCGGTTCCCGTCCACGTGTGGCCGTTGCCTGGCTAGCCTCGCCCTAACGGCTCCGGGCGGCCACACGTCGGCCGGGAGCCGGATTTCGGGAGGCACTGACCAAAGGTGATTTCCGATGCCCGAGGCGTCCCTGCAGCGTCCCAAGATGCACACCGGCGGATCACCGACGACGAGCGACCTCCAGCGCTACCTGCTGCGCGCCATCGCCATCGCGGACGCGCCCTGCAAACTCTGGTTCCTCGAACAGATGCTGGTCCGCTCGGATGTCGCGGCGGGGCTGCCCCTGGATGCGGCGGTGGAAGACCTGATCTCCCGGGGATCGCTAGTCGACACCGCGGCCGGCCTGCGGCTGGCGTCACCGCGACTCCGCGACGGTGTGCTGGCGCAGACTCCGCCGTCGACGCATCGGGGACTGCGCGAGACCGCCGCCGAGGTACTGGCCGACGCCGACCGGCCGGCCCAGGCCGCCCGCCAACTGCTCCGCGCGATGCCGGCGGTGAGCCAGGCGGCCCGCGCGCTTGTCGACCGGCTGGTGACCGATCCAGCGGTGAGCCCCACCCTCGCGGCGGACCTGCTGCTGGCGGGCGGCGCGGCCGGCCCGGCGGATCGGTACCTGGACTGGCTTGTCCGCACCACCGACAACCTCTTCCTCGCCGGGCGGCTCGCGGAGGCCATGCACCTGCTGCACACCGAACTCGCCGTGGACCGGTACGGCCCGCGCGAGCGGGCCCTCCTGCTGGCCCGGCTGGGTGCCTACTACGCCACTCAGCGCCCCTCGCTGTCGATGAGCTACCTCGACCGGGCGCTTGAACAACACCTGAGCGTCACGGACCTGAGCTGGACGCTCGCCATGCGGGCCTCGGTGGCGGCCCGGTTCGGTTATCCCGACAGTGCTGAGCTGCTGGCCGAGGCGGAACGGGCACACCGGGCCGCCCCCACCGCCGGCAGCGAGATCCGGCTCGCCCTGGCGCACGCGGCACACGCCACGTCCGGCGCCGACCTGCCCCGGGCTGCGCGGTTCCTGCGTGAGGTCGACGCCGGCGCGCCAGCGGCCCGCAGCCAGGCCGTCTTCCTGCGGGTCGACCGGATCGCCAACCAACTCGCCCTCGGCCAGTTCACCGACGCACGGACCGCCCTCGATGCGGTCACCGACGAGATCGACATGCTCGGGGATGTGGCCCTGCCGCTGGTCACCGCACTGGACTGCGTCGCCCGTCTCGCGGTGGGCGAGTTCGCCGAGGCCGCGGCACGAGCCCGGCTCGCCCTCGACGAGTTGGCGGCCAACGCGTTGACGGTCGAGACCCGGGCCACCTTGCTCGCCACCGTCGTGGAGGTCCTGCTCCGCCGGGGCGAGGTGTCCATGGCCCGGGCGCTGCTGGCACCGGAGAAACCGGCGCTGGAGTGGCCGGACGGCTTGCAGTGGTTCCGGCTCGCCGCCGCCGCTGCCGCCGATCCCGAACCGGGACGGTACGCCACCCTACTCAACGCGATCCTGGAGATGTCGAACCGGTCGGCGGCGCCCCTGCTGCTGGTGCCGCACCACGGTCCGGGACTGGTCCGCACCGCTCTGCTGCTCGGCGACCAGCGGCACGCCCAGGTGCTCACAAACCATCTCAAACGCGTCGCCGGCACGGTGAACAACCGGCTCTGGCAGGGCATCGCCCATCATGCCGTCGGTCTCACCACCGGCGATCCCGCCGCGTTGGCCACGGCGGTGACCCGACTGCGGACCACCACGGCACGTCCGGCGCTGGCCGACGCGCTGTTCGATTTGGGGCGATCGCCGCACGTACCGCCGGCACAGGCGATCGCCGCGCTCGACGAGTGCGCCGCCCTCTACGCGCGGCTCGGTGCCACCGGCGACCATGATCGGACGCGCCGGTACCGCAGCCAACTCGGCGACGGCGGGCGGAGCCGGGTCCGGGACGACGGCGTCGCCGCGCTCACCCCCGCCGAAGCGCGGGTCGCCGAACTGCTCGCCGGTGGCGCGACCAAGCAGCAGGCCGCCGCCGAACTCTTCGTCTCCTTCCACACCGTGGACAGCCACCTGCGGGCGATCTACGCCAAGCTCGGCATCCGGACCCGGGTACAGCTGGCCCGCCTCTGGGACGCCAGGGAGCGGCACTGACGGGCCGAGCCGTACCGGCGTACCGGCGCGAACTGCGGACGCCATGACCGGGCGAACGGGTCATGGCGTCCGCAGCTCGGGGCTCAGTGCCGCTGCACGGCGCTCTTCGCCTTCGGCATCACCTCGATGATCTCCCGGGACATGTTGAGGGTGTCGGCGACCACCTGCGGCGGGACGTTTGCCAGCCACTGCGCGAGCGACACGTCCTCGAACTTCGCGGACCGGAACAGCTCCAGGTAGACGAACGGCTCGTCGCCGAGGTTCTCGATGTAGTGGCCGAGCGAGATCGGCACGTATCCGACATCGCCCCGCTGGAGGTTGAAGGTGCGGGCCGTGGCACCGCCACTGAAGACCCCCATGCGGCCCTGGCCGGAGATCACGTACTGCATCTCGGCACCGTTGGGGTGCCAGTGCAGTTCCCGCATCGCGCCCGGCTCGAGCTCCACCATGGCGACCGTCGTGCTCGTCGCCGCGGCGAAGTTTGTCGAGTCGGCGATCCGTACGCTGCCGCCCTCGAAACGCTCCGGTGTCTGGGCGAGGAACTGATGCTTGAAGGTCCGCGGCACGTCGCCGGCGGGACTGAATACCCGCTGTTCGGCCAGCGGCGGCGGAATGTCGCCCTTGAACATGTACTTCTCGCGCTCCGGCAGGTTGCGCATCTGCTCCATGCTCCAGCCGAAGTTCTTGGCGATCACCGACTTGGGTACGTGGGAGAGGAAGTCGGTCAGCTGGAAGGTGGCGTCCTCGGAGTAGCAACCATCGTCGAACACCAGGAGGAACTCCATGCCCTCCTCGAATGCCTGGATGTAGTGCGGGATACCGGCCGGGAAGTACCAGAGGTCGCCTTCCTTGACGTCTTCGAGAAAGTTGCGTCCTTCCTGGTCCACCGCGCCGATCCGGCCGCTGCCCTTGAGGATGATCGACCATTCGGACTGGATGTGCCAGTGCAGTTCCCGGTACGCCCCCGGGTCGAGCTTCATGTCGATGATCGCCAGGTCGTGTGCGATCGGCAGGAGCCGGTCGGTGATCTCCCGGGTCCAACCGCCGCTCTCCCGGCGGGTGTGCGCCAGCGAGAACGGGAAAACCATGTTCGGCAGCAGACCGTCGTCGGTCGACGGCGGCGTGACCAGGTCGGGGTGGGTGTCGTCGATCGCCGGGTTACGCGGCAGTGTGCCCACAAGTGACCCGTGGCCATCCGAGCTCATGCCGAACTCGTCAGCGGACTTGCGCATCGCGAAGAACCTTTCGCTCAGGAGTCGCCACGGTGGCGACCCGGGACGGAAAAAGCAGCGCGCGGACGCGTCCAGTTCCCTGGAGCGCGACGGCGAACGGAATTGCGACACAGAGGAAAACCAGTGCCGCAATACTCCAGACGGGAGCGTCAATGGCGACGCCGACGGCGGCCAGTGCGCCGAATGAGTAGAATTTGACGCGCAATCCGGTCATGGCGGCGCAGACCTCCCTGCTTGCGACTGGCGTGACGGTGGCCGTAAATCAGATCCTGGCGCGGCGATCCCTGTCGCGGAATCACGTGATCGCGCCATTCGGGCCGAGGCCGCATCCCAAAGAATCGGCATGTTGCCGCCGACATGGCGTCGTTTAGCCGCCTAACGGCCGGGTAGGGTGCCGAATGTCCAATAGCCGAGGCAGAAACGGACCCCCGGCCAGGAAAGCACCAGGTTCCTGGCAGCGCACCCAATTCGACTTCCGGTACCCATTGTTCGCCCTGATGCTGGGCACGGGCCTGGCCGGCGTTGTCGACGCCTTCGCGTTCCTGCGTTACAAGGTATTTGTCGGCATCCAGACCGGCAACGTGGCCTTCGTCGGAATGGGACTGGCCGGACACCTGCCGGCGTGGCCCTCCGCGCTGGCTTCGCTCGTCGCGTTCGGCCTGGGCGGTCTGCTCGGTGCCGGGTTCAGGAGGCTGCCCCGGGTCGGCCCGTTGACGCCGCCGGGGCTGGAACTGGTCGCGCTGCTGGTGCTGCTCGTCCTCTGGGGCCTGGTCGACCGGTCACTCGACTCGGGTCGCGGCTCGTTGGGCGAACGGACGCTGCTGACCGCCCTCTGCGCCTTCCCGGTCGGCATCCTCGGCGGGCTCGTCACCCGTACCTTCGGCGTGCAGACCGCGACGTCGTTCCAGACGGGAACGGTGTTGCGTACCACCCGGGGCTTTGCCGACTGGGTCTTCGACCGGGGCGACACCGGACCGGCCCGCAAGATCGCCGGGATCGGGTTGCTGTGTCTGGCGAGCTATGCGATCGGCGGGTACGTCGGCGCCGCGACCCAGCAGCGCCCGATCGTCACCTACGCGGTCACCTGGGCGCTGATCGTGGTGCTTCTGCTGCTCGCCCTGGTCAAACGGCCGACGCCGTGAGGTGGCTGCCGGCGGCCAGCAGGACCGGCGGAGCGCCGGGTACCCACCCGCCCGCCGGGCCTTCGCCACCGAACTGGTCGTGACGAGACCCGGCGGATTGGAAGAACGGGTGGTCAGTGCACGTGGTCGGGCTCGTCGTCGAACTCCACGAACGGGTGCTCGTCGAGCCGACCGACCAGCCGGTCGTCGGCCGCCGGCTGGAACGGGCCCACCGGATCGTCGTCGTCGAAGGACTCCAGGTCGACCGGCGTGCCGACCTCGCTGACCATCACCACGCCGTCGAGCGGCTCCAGCTCCGGCACATCGAGCGCGCCGAGCGAGCCGTCGCCGCTCTGGAGCAGCTCCAGCACCGCCTCGCCGACGCCCTCCACCGGCGGCGCCTCCTCGTCGGCCGGCAGTCCCTCCCGCCGGGCCGCGTCGGCGACCCGGATCAGCGCCGAGACGCTCGGCACCCGGTAGTCGCGCCGCTGGCGCACGGAGATCACCTGGGGGTGCGGGTCGCTGGGTTCGATCCCCTCCTCGGCGCCGAAACGCCGGTCGGCCTCGTCCGGGTCGATCGACTCGACATCCCACGGCGTGACCTCGCCGAAGGCGTCCATGAGCTGCTCGTCGTAGGCGAACGACGCGTTGTTCAACGCCACGTACGCCTGCCAGACGTCGTCGTCGTCGATTCGGCCCTGCGCGGCGCGGACCGCGGCCAGGTGGTGGCGGGCCGCTTCGATCACGCGCTCGAGAGCGGCGTCCAGCTCACCGTGCTGGTCGGTCATATGAGGCGTCCCCTTCACGTTGCGAGGTGCCGCGCCCGAGCCGGGCGCGGGTCAGCAGGTACGCAGGAACCGGTCGAGAACCCGCACGCCGAACTGTAGTCCGTCCACCGGAACCCGCTCGTCGATGCCGTGGAACAGGGCCGAGAAGTTCAGATCGGGCGGCAGCCGCAACGGCGCGAAGCCGAAGCAGCGGACGCCGAGCCGCGAGAAGGCCTTGGCGTCGGTGCCGCCGGAGAGCATGTACGGCACCGGCCGCGCCCCCGGATCCTCGGCCCGCAACGCGGCTGACATCGCCTCGACCAGGTCACCGTCGAAGGTGGTCTCCAGCGCCGGCTGGCGCTGGACGTACTCGATCGCGATGTCCGGGCCGACCAGCTCGCGCAGCTGCCGTTCCAGCAGCTCGGACTGGCCGGGCAGGCTGCGGCAGTCGATGGTGGCGCTGGCCCGGCCGGGGATCACGTTGTCCTTGTAGCCGGCGGCGAGTCGGGTCGGGTTGGCGGTGTTGCGGATGGTCGCGCCGATGATGTTGGCGATCGGGCCGAGCTTGGCGATGGCGGTTTCCGGGTCCTCCGGGTCCAGCTCGATGCCGAGCACCTCGGAGACCTCCTCCAGGAAGGCCCGCACGGTGTCGGTGACCACCACCGGGAAGCGGTGCCGCCCGACCCGGGCCACCGCCTCGGCCAGCGCGGTGACGGCGTTGTCGTCGTGCACCATCGAGCCGTGCCCGGGCCGCCCCTTGGCGTGCAGCCGCAGCCAGTCGATGCCCTTCTGCGCGGTCTCGATCAGGTAGAGCCGCCGCGACTCGTCGACCGTGTACGAGAAGCCGCCGACCTCGCCGATGCCCTCGGTGCACCCGTCGAAGAGCTCCCGGTGCCGGGTGGTCAGGAAGTGCGCTCCGTACTCGCTGCCCGCCTCCTCGTCGGCGGTGTACGCAAGCACGATGTCGCGCGGCGGGCGGACGCCGGTGCGCTGCCAGTGCCGCACCACCGCCAGGACCATCGCGTCGAAGTCCTTCATGTCGATGGCGCCCCGACCCCAGAGGTAGCCGTCGCGCAGCTCCCCGGAGAAGGGATGCACCGACCACTCGTCGGGGTCGGCCGGCACCACGTCCAGGTGCCCGTGCACGAGCAAAGCACCCCGGCTCGGCTCGGTGCCGGGAATCCGGGCGACCACGTTGGCCCGCCCGGGTGCGGACTCGTGCAGCACCGGCTCGATGCCGACCTCGGCGAGCTTCTCCGCGACGTACTCCGCGGCGCGGCGCTCCCCCGCGCTTGTGGCGTTCTCGCCGGTGTTCGTGGTGTCGATGCGCAGCAGGTCCCGGCAGAGCTCGACGACCTCGTCGGTCGGCGCGGGAAAGGCGGAGTGGGCGTCGCTCGTCATCGCCTCTTCATACCAGCTCACCGTTTCGGTAGGGGCACGCCAGCACCCCGTTTCGGCGCGGGGCGGTGCGGGTACTGCGCGCCCGTCCCGGTGCCATATCATCGTCGCTCCGCCCGCGAGATCATCGTCGCTGCGCCCGTCCGCCGAGGAGGGACCATGTCCGTCCACCTGCCGCCGCTGCCCCCCACCCCCGGCGACGGCTACCAGCCCGCCGGGCGCAGCATCGCCGACACCATCGCCGAGGAGCACCAGCAGCTGCTGGGGCTGACCAGGCGGCTGGTCGAGCCCGGCCCGGACCCGGAGCACGGGCGGGAGATCCTGGTCGCCGCGCTGTCCCGGCACCTCTCCGCCGAGGAGCAGTACCTGCTGCCCGCCGTCCGGCAGGCCCTCAGCGACGCCGACGGGCCGGTGGGCGAGGTGCTGGCCGGTGACGCCGCCCTGCTCATGGCGCTGCGCGGGCTCACCGACGACCGCCTCGCCATGGTGGCCCAGCTGGTCGAGGCGCACGTGGTGGCGGTCGACGCGCTGGTGCAGCGGCTCTGTGCCAGCGCCAGCGAGGAGGAGCTGATCCGGCTCGGTAACCGGCTGGAGATCGCCGAGGAGGCCGCGCCGACCCGCCCGCACCCGGGCGTGCCGCACACTCCGCCCTGGAACCGGATCGTCGAGCCGGCGGTGGCGCTGGTCGACAAGCTCCGCGACGCGGTCACCGGACGGCACACCCAGCTCAGTGAGCTGAGCGACCTGGGCGAGCCACCGCAGCGCTGAGGGCCGCAACAGGTTCATGGGCGTTGATCCGTACGGACCCTTCCATCAATCGCTCCGTCGTCCTACCGTCACGCTATGAATCTGGAGTTGCGCCACCTGCGGGTGGTCTGCGCCATCGCGGAGACGGGGAGCGTGACAAAGGCGGCCTCGACGCTCGGCCTGGCCCAGCCGGCGCTGACCGCCCAGCTCCAGCGGATCGAACGGACCCTGGGCGGGCCGCTGTTCGAACGGGACCGCCGGGGCGCCCGCCCGACCGCCCTCGGTGAGCTGGTGCTCGCCCGGGCCCGGGTGCTGTTGCCGGCGATGAAGGGGCTCCAGGACGAGGCGGCCCGACTGGCCGGTGCGGGTGACGCGCCCCGCCGCTACCGGTTCGGCGGGGTGAACAGCCCGATCCTGGGCCGGTTGGTGCACCGGCTCGCCGCCGAGCAGCCGTCGGCCCAGATCACCACGCACGCCTCCTGGTCGGTCGACGAACTGGTCCAGTTGGTCGCCACCGGCCGGCTGGACTACGCGCTGACCGGCGTCTGCGGCGACTCCACCCCCTCGGCGGACTACGGCCTGAGTTGGCGGGAGGTCGCGGTTGATCCGGTGATGGTGCTGCTACCGGAGACGCATCCGCTGGCCGCGCGGGACGAGGTGGCCCTGACCGACCTGCGGCACGAGCAGTGGGTGGCGGCACCGGGGGACGGCTGCTTCGGCGACTGCTTCGCCGCCGCCTGCGCGCGCGCCGGCTTCACCCCACGAAAGGTGTACGAGGCCGACGTACGCGGCTGCTTCGACCTGGTGGACGCCGGTGAGGCGGTGGCGTTGTGTCAGGCCACCTTCCGGCCGGTGGCGGGCCTGGTGACCCGCCGGCTGGCCGGCTCCCCACTGCGCTGGCGGCTGATGCTGGGCTGGCACCCGGAGTCCCCCGCCGCCCGGATGGCCGACCTGGTGCTGGAGACGGCGCTGGCCGCGTACACCGACGCCCTCGCGCCGCATCCGGCGTACCTGGCCTGGCTGCTGCGCAACCCGGCGTTCGGGCTGCGGCGACCGCTGACCGCGGCGATCGATCCCGGGGTGCGAACCGCCTGACGACGGGTATGTGGCGGCATGACCGACCTCTATCCCGCCGCCGACGACCGCGAGGTGCTGCGCGAGGCGGCCGTCCGGCACACCGCTGCCGTCCGGGACGTGGAAGCCTTCCTGCGCCGACTGCCGGAGGTACCCGACCCGGCCGACCTGACCGAGTACGCCAACCTGATCACCCGTGAGGAGCAGACCCGCGCCGACCGGCAGGCCGCCGCGGACGCCGCCGGCCTGACCATCGCCAGCCTGGAAACCGAGTAACCCACCCACCCCACCCACCCACCGCTCAGCCTCGTTGATCATGAGGTTGACGGCAGTTTGAAGATCAAATAATGCCGCCAACCTCATGGTCAACGGGATTGGGGTGGGTGGGGTGGGTGGGTGGGTGGGTGGTTAGCGTTCGGTGAGGATGTCGTGGCCCAGGTCCAGCAGGGAGTGGCGCCATTCGTCGTCGGCGGTGCCCCGCTCGGGTCGCGCGGCGGTCAGTGCGCGGATGCGCTCGACCGCCTCCCGCATCACCTCGATGTCCTCGGGCGTCAGATCGACCTTGCGCTTGCGCAGCACGGCGAGAATCTGCCGGCCCGGCTCGGGCAGGTCCAGGTCCGGGTTCGGGCCGAACGCCTCCTCGCCGGAGCCCCGGGTCAGCAACCACTGCCGCAACTGCTCGGACGGCACGTTGACCTCGGCGTGGAAGTCCTCCCAGAGCAACTCCACCTCGGGATCGAGTCGCTGCTCGCGTACCATCAAGCCTCCTCTGTCGGCGGCGGCCCGGACGGCTCCGGGTGCCCCTGGTCGAGCTGCCCGTCCAGGCCCTCCTCCGGCACCTGCACCCGACGGGGGTTCGCCGTCGGCGGGGCCAGGATCGGTTCGGTCAGGTCGTCGTCCCGGCTCTCTTCCGGTTCGGTCATCGGTACCCTCCGCCTCAGCGCGGATGCGAGGTCGTGGCCGCCGTGTAGCCACGCGTGCCGGCCGCCACGTCGAAGGCGAGCCGCCCGTCCCGGCCGTCGACGGTCACCCGCTGGCCCGGTGACAGCTGCTCTTCCAGCAGCATCCGGGAGAGGTGGTTGTCCACCTCCCGCTGGATGACCCGGCGCAGCGGTCGGGCACCGTACTCCGGCTGGTAGCCGTGCTCGGCGATCCAGTCCACCCCGGCGGTGGTGAACTCCACCTCGATGTCCTGGGCGTGCAGCCGGCGGCGGGTCTCCTCCAGCAGCAGCTCGGTGATCTGGCGCAGCTGCTCGGCCTCCAGCCGACGGAAGATGATCACCTCGTCGATCCGGTTGAGGAACTCCGGTCGGAAGTTCTCCTGCAACCGGCGCATCAGCCGGTCCCGCAGCTCGTCGCTCTCCTGGCTACTGCCCGGCGCGCCGGCACCGAACCCGACCGCCCGTTGGCTGCCGGTGATCAGCTCCGAACCGAGGTTGCTGGTCATGATCAGTACGGTGTTCTTGAAGTTGACCGTACGCCCCTGGCTGTCGGTCAGCCGCCCGTC
Source organism: Micromonospora sp. PRAS1 (assembly GCF_059553435.1). NCBI lineage: Bacteria > Bacillati > Actinomycetota > Actinomycetes > Micromonosporales > Micromonosporaceae > Micromonospora > Micromonospora sp. PRAS1. The sequence goes on along the minus strand of NZ_JCANNB010000030.1, from coordinate 71,044 downwards.
GTCGAGCACCTGCAACAGGATGTTGAACACGTCGGGGTGGGCCTTCTCGATCTCGTCCAGCAGCACCACCGCGTACGGGCGGCGGCGCACCGCCTCGGTGAGCTGGCCCGCCTCCTCGTAGCCGACGTAGCCGGGTGGCGCGCCGACCAGCCGGCTGACCGTGTGCCGCTCCTGGAACTCGCTCATGTCCACCCGGACCATCCGGTCGGCCTCGCCGAACAGCGCCTCCGCCAGGGCGCGGGCCAGCTCAGTCTTGCCGACCCCGGTGGGGCCGAGGAACAGGAAGCTGCCCATCGGGCGGTTCGGGTCGGCCAGCCCGGTACGGGACCGGCGCACCGCCTCGGCCACCGCGCCGACCGCGTCGTCCTGCCCGACCACCTTCTCGTGCAGGTGCCCCTCGAGGCGCAGCAGCCGCTCCCGCTCCTCCTCGGTGAGCTGGCTGGCCGGGATGCCGGTGGCCCGGGACACCACCTCGGCGATTTCGTCCGGGCCCACCTCGGGCACCTGGCTGCCGCCGCCGTCCTCGCCCCGGGCCCGCTGGACCTGCTGCTCCAGTTCGGCCACCCGGTCACGCAGCGTGGAGGCGCGTTCGTACTGCTCGTCGGAGACCGCCTGCTCCTTGTCCCGGCGTACGTCGTCGAGCTGCTGCTCCAGGTCGCGCACGTCGGCGGCGGGGGTGCGGGTGCGCAGCCGGACGCGGGCGCCGGCCTGGTCGATCAGGTCGATCGCCTTGTCCGGCAGGTAGCGGTCGGTGAGGTACCGGTCGGACAGCTCGGCGGCGGCGACCAGCGCCTCGTCGGTGAAGCGCACCTGGTGGTGGGCCTCGTAGCGGTCCCGCAGGCCGCGCAGGATGGCCACGGTGTCCTCGACGGAGGGCTCGGGTACGAACACCGACTGGAACCGCCGGGCCAGCGCGGCGTCCTTCTCGATGCTGCGCCGGTACTCGTCGAGCGTGGTCGCTCCGATCACCCGCAGCTCGCCCCGGGCCAGCGCCGGCTTGAGCATGTTGGAGGCGTCCATCCCGCCCTCGCTGCCCGCGCCACCCGCACCGACCAGGGTGTGGATCTCGTCCAGGAAGATGATCAACTCTTCCCGGTGTGCCCGGATCTCGTCGATCACCTTCTTCAACCGCTCCTCGAAGTCACCCCGGTAACGGGTACCGGCGACCAGTCCCGCCAGGTCGAGCTGGACCACCCGCTTGCCGAGCAGGGTCTGCGGTACGTCACCGTCGCAGATCCGCTCGGCCAGGCCCTCCACGATCGCGGTCTTGCCGACGCCGGCCTCGCCGATCAGCACCGGGTTGTTCTTGGTCCGCCGGGAGAGGATCTCCACCGCCTGTTCGATCTCGTCAGCGCGCCCGATCACCGGGTCGATCTGGTCGGCGCGGGCCAGGTCGGTGAGGTCCTGGCCGTACTGGTCCAGGGTGGGCGTACCCCGGTCCGGTCGTGGCCCGTTCGTCGGACCGCGCTCGGCGTTTGCGGCCTGCAACGACTCGGGCTGGATCCGGCCGGCGGCGAGCATCCGGCCGGCCGGCGACTCGGGGTTCAGCGGCAACGCCATCAGGATGTGCTCGGGGCCGATGTAGTTCGCCCCCATCGCCCGGGACAACTGGTGGGCGTCGAGCAGCGCCCGCTTGGCCGCAGGGGTCAGCGACAGGTTCGGCGGCACCTCACCCTGCGGCGCACCGTCACCCCGCCCGCCGAGCGCGTTGACCAGGGTTTCCGGGTCGGCGCCCGCCCGACGTACCAGGTCACGTAGCGGCTCGCGCTGCAACGCCGCCCAGAGCAGATGGTCGGTGTCCAGGTCGTTGCTCTTCTTCTGGGCCGCCCGGCGTGCGGCGTCGGCCAGCATCTCCCGGGCATCGGCGGTCATCAGCCGGGTGATGTCGACCCGGTGCGCGGGCCGACGCCCGCCCTCGCCCCGGCCGAAGTACCGGGCCAGGAACTCGTCCCACGGGTCCGAGCCGAAGTCGCCGGGTCCAATCATCTCTGTCCTCCGCGGTCGGGCGCGAGACGGTCGGCACGGGCTACCCGGCCCCCGCCCGGACAAACGCGACCGCTCGGCAGCGCCCGGACGGGTGCCCCGGCGGCGCAACGGTCGGGCAGCTCAGGTGGTCGAAGGCCGCGTCGGCGCGGCGGTCGAGCAGGTGAGCCGGCCGGATGGCAGGGTGGGCGGATGAACCGGACTCCGCTGCTCATCGTGGACGCCGCAAACGTGGTCGGGTCTCGGCCGGACGGCTGGTGGCGCGACCGCGCCGGAGCCACCGCCCGGCTGCGGGACAGACTCGCACCGCTGGGCGGGCTCGGCATCCTGCCGGAGCTGCCTCCGCCGGTGGAGGTGGTGCTGGTGGTCGAGGGCGCCGCCCGGGAGGTGACCGGGGTGGACGGGGTACGGGTGGTGGCCGCCGCCGGTTCCGGGGACGACACGGTGGTGGACCTGGTCGCCGGGGCCGGCGACCGGCGCCGGCTGGTGGTCACTGCGGACCGGGTGCTGAGGGACCGGGTCACCGCGCTCGGTGCCGAGGTGCACGGACCGCGCTGGCTGCGCGGCTGACCAGGGCAGCGACCACGCGCCGACCGGGCGGATGCGGGCGGCCGGTGGCGCACCGTGATCCACTGCACACGAGTCCCACGAATCGGACTCGCGGCGCGGGTGGTCGACAACCGGTCAGCAGGGCAGGAACACTGACAGGGCACATGTTCTCCCCCGGACCGGCATAGGCTCTAATGGAGTCCTCCCCGCCCCCAGGAGGTTCCGCGTGGCGAGCGTCGCCGAGCTCAAGGCAGCCATCGATGTCGCACTTCAGCAGATCGGTGACGGCCAGAGCGCCGTGCAGGCCGCCGGCGAGAAGCTGGCCGAGGCGCAGCAGACGCTCGCCGGCGCGCTGGAGGGCAGCGGTCACGCCACCGTCGAGGCGGCCCAGGCGTCACTGACCCAGGCCAGCCAGGAGCTGGAGGAGTGCCTCGCCGCGACACTCGTCGCGATCGAGCAGGCTCAGCAGTACGTCGCGACGCTGTAGGGGCGGGCGTGTCCATCGTCGAGGATGTCGGTGCGCAGGTCCGTGCCGCCGCCGAGGAACTGCCGCTGGGCCTGCTGGCGCAGGCGCTGGAGAAGTTCGGGCTGGCCACCGAGCGGCTGCGCTGGGTGCGCCAGGAGTCGGCCAACCCGATGGGCGTACCGGAGCTCTCCGCCGCCACCGAGCACGCCGAGACGGCCGGGTACGCCCTGCGGGTCGCCCAGGAGCAGCTGACCGCCTACCTCGCCGCGATCGGGCTGGCCCCCGACGGCGCGCCACCACCGGCGGGTCGACCGACGGACCGGCCCACCCACGACGCGCCCCGGGGCGACGAGCCCGTGGCGGTGGCACCGGAGCCCGCTGGCGAGGTGCGGTTGCGCCGTTGGTGGTCGGTGCGGGTGGCGGAGCTGACCGGGGGCCGGGAAGGCCCGCCGGAGGAGCCGGACGAGCGGATCGCCGACTCCCGCGAGCTGCTGCACCGGGTGGTACGCGGGGTCCGCGCGGGCGACCGCGACCGGCTGCACCGCGACCTGCGCGGGGCGCACGCCGACGTCGGAATGGGGCTGGCCGCGGTGGCCCCACCGCTGCTGCGCGACCTGGCGGCGGAGTTGCTCGGGCACCCGCCGCGCGGCGACGACCTGGCCCGGTTGCACCGCGAGCTGGACGGCCGGGTGCGCGACCTGCTGCCCGGCCTGCCCGCCCCGGTGCTGGACACGCTGCTGACCCGGGTGTGCCGGATGCCTCCGCCGCGCCGGGACGGCGGTGAGCAGCCGCACGCCGCCGACCCGGCGGTGACCGCCGGCGTCCTCACCGGCGTCCTGCTCGACCGCCTCGGCCGCGACCTCCCGACAGATGAAAGGAAGGGCCCCGGGTTAACGCCTGATGCGGTGAAGGGGCCCCCGGTTAACGCCCCCGACGCCCGGAGCACCCGAGGCACCGGGATCAGGAGCCCCGAAAACAGAAGCCCCGAAAACAGGAGTCCCGGAAGCAGGAGCACCGGGAACGGGAGCACTGGGAGCACCGGCCGGCCGGGGCACGGGATCGATGGCTGACCGGCGTAACCAGCTGGTCGCCCGGGTCCGGGAACTGCTCGCCGAGGCGCTCGGCGCATCCCGGACCAGGTCGGCCACGGCGCAGACCGCGCTGGCCACCGCACGGGAGCGGGCGGTACGCGTACGGCGGGCCGCGGCCGGCGTACCGGAGCGGGTCGGTGCGGAACGGGACCGACGGCTGAGCGAGATCGAGACTGGGCACTCGGCGCGGCTGGCGGAGCTGGCCCGGCGGGCTGCCGAGGCCGCGGTGCGGGAGGCACCCGGCGCGGGCTCGGCGGACTGGTCGGCGTGGCGGCCCACCCCGGCCGAGCGGGCCGAGCCGCCGGGCATGGCCCGGGTCGGCACGCTGCGACTGCCGGAGCCGGGGCGGCAGAACGGCGGCATCGAACCGGTGCCGGCGCTGGTGGCGCTGCTCGACGGCGGCCACGTGGCGCTCGACGGTGACGCGGCGGGTTGCGCGGCGCTGGTCTCCGCGTTGCTGCTGCGCAGCCTGGGCCGGGCGGCACCGGGCAGCGTACGGCTGGTCGGCTACGACCCGGACCAGTTGGGCGGCGGGCTGGCCGGGTTCGCCCCGCTGGGCACGGCCGGGCTGCTCACCTTCGTCGGCCCCGGCGGCCTGGGCCGGCTCCTCGACGACCTGGTGGAGCAGATCCGCCGGATCAACGAGACCGTGCTGGCCGGTGAGCACGCCTCGCTGCGGGAGCTGGCCGCCGCGACGGGCCGCCGGCCGGAACCGTGGCGGGTCGCGGTGCTGCTCGGCGGGGACGAGCTGTCCCGGCACGAGCGTGGCCAACTCGACCGGGTGGTCCGTGCCGGCGTCGCGTGCGGCGTACACCTGATCGTGCGGGGGGTGCCGCTGCCGGAGGACCCGACGGTGACCCGGGTGGTGGTGACCGCCGACGGCGCCGACGTCGGCACCCTGCCGGTACGCCTCGATCCCCCGCCCCCGGCCGCGCTGGTGACCGAGACCTGCCGCCGGATCGCCTCGGTGGTCAGTGCCGGACCGGCACCGACCCCGTTCACCGATCTGCTGCCCCCGCCGGAGCAGATGTGGCAGGAGGACTCGGCGACCGGCCTGACCGCGCCGATCGGTGAGGGGCCGCAGGGACGGCCGGTGCTGCTGACCCTCGGTGACTACCCGCCGCACGCGCTGATCGGCGGCCCCTCCGGTACCGGCAAGACCAACCTGATCTTCGCCTGGATCGGCGCGCTGGCCGCCCGCTACTCCCCCGCCGAGCTGGAGTTCTACCTGCTGGACTTCAAGGAGGGGGTGTCCTTCGCCCGGTTCGCGAAGGGCCGTCGGGATCCGAGCTGGCTGCCGCACATGCGGTTGGTCGGCATCAACGTCAACACCGACCGCGAGTTCGGGCTGGCGCTGCTCCGCTTCCTTGCCGAGGAGCTGCGCCGGCGCGCCGACGCGGCGAAGAAACACGAGGTCACCAAGCTGGCCGAGCTGCGCGCGGTGGATCCCACCGGGCACTGGCCCCGGATCGTGGCGGTGGTGGACGAGTTCCAGATGCTGCTCGCCGGCCGGGACGCGGTGGCCCGGGAGGCGGCCGACCTGCTGGAGGACCTGGCCCGCCGGGGCCGGTCGCAGGGCATCCACCTGGTGCTGGCCTCGCAGGACGTCCGGGGCATCGAGGCGCTGTGGGGGCGGCCAGCGCTGGTCGCCCAGTTCACCCTCCGGATCGCGCTGCCCAAGGCGCTGCGGATCCTCGACGAACGCAACGACGCCGCCCAGTCGCTGCCGAAGTTCCACGCCGTGGTCAACGCCGAGTCGGGGTCCGCCGAGGGCAACCAGGTGGCCCGGATCCCCTCGGCCAGCGAATGGGAGACCTGGAGCGAGCTGCAACACCGGCTGTGGCGGATGCGCCCGGCCGAGGCGGCGCCGGCCCGGCTCTTCGACGGCGACGCGATCCCCCGGCTGGCCGACGCGCCGGACTTCCGGGCGCTGCGCGCACCCGAGACGGGTACGCCGCGCGGCCCGGTCGCCCTGCTCGGCGAGATCATCGACGTGCAGGCCCGGTCGGCGGCGCTGCGGCTGCCCCGGGCGCCCGGGCGCAACCTGGCCGTGCTGGGCACCCGGGTCGACGAGGCGTGCGCGGTGCTGGACGCGGCGGCCCGGTCGCTGGCCCGGCAGCACCGGCCGGGCAGCGCCCGGTTCTCCATCGCCTGCCTGGACCCGGACGCCGATCCGGCGGCCCGCGCGCTCTACGAGGACCTAGCCGACGACGCCGCCTGGTACGACGAGGAGAGCGTGACCGAGCTGATGGCCGAGACGGCCGACGGTCTCGGCGGACCTGGCGCCACCGGCGCGCCGCACTACCTGCTGCTCTTCGCCGTCGACGCGGCGGCCGGCGCGCTGGCCACCCGGGTCGGACGGGCGAGCGGGCTGGAGCACCTGCGCCGGATCATGCACGACGGACCCGAGCGGCGCACGCACGTGCTGGCCTGGTGGCGCGGGGTGGCCCGGATGCGCGCCGACCTGGGCGGCGCCGGGGCCCGCACCGACCAGATCGGCGCCTGGGTGGCGCTGGACACCCACGGCGGAGAGCTGAGCGGCTCGCTGTATCCGGGCACCAGTGGCCCGGACTGGTATCCCCGCCCGTGGCGGGGCCTCTTCTTCGACCGGGCGGTACACCGCACCGGGCAGACCATCATCCCGTATGGACCGTCCCGATGAACGAACCGGTGACCAGCGAAACGTACGCGGCCCAGCTCCGGCGACTGGCCGAGTTGACCGCACGGGTACGCGAGCAGCGGGCCGAGGCGTACGCCTGGCACGAGCAGCAGTGTGCGGCGGCCGACCGGGCCGTGGCCGAGTCGGCCGACGAGGTCAACCGGGCCGAACGGGAGCTGGTCGCGGCCCGTGAGTCCCAGGAGCGGGTGGATGCCGAGGTGGCGTTGCTGTGGCAGGAGCTGAACGCCCGGCTCGGCGGCGGTGGGCGGCGGGCGGGCACCCCACCGGCCCCCCGGGCGGACGCCACCGGCGACCCGGAGCCGCTGCTGGAGGCGGCCCGGGACCTGCTGCGCCGCACCCGGCAGCCGGGTGAGCTGCCGAGCGGCGTGAACCCGTTGCTGGCCCTCTGCGGGGTGGGCGGTGCGGTGCTGGCGTACGCCCTGGGCGCCGGTTTCCGGGCGCTGGCCGCGCGTGCCGACGGCGAGCTGGCGGTGGGCCTGCCGGTGCTGGCCCTGGTGGTGACGCTGCTCGGCCCGGTGCTGGGCCTGATCCCGGCGCGCCTGATCGCCGACCGCCGGCACGCCGTGCTGAGCCCGCGTCCGGTCATCGTGGTGGCCACCGCCGGTCTGGTGACCACCCTCCTGCTGCTGGTCACCGCCTGACCCCCAGCGTCAACGCGGGCCGGGCCACGGCGGTCAACGCGGGCCGAGCCACGACGACCGCAGGCCGCGGTCGCAGCGGTCAACCGGTGCGGTCGGCGGCGGGGGTCAGGACGGCTTCGCGGAGCAGGCGGCGGGTGAGGGTGAGGCGGTCGGCGTCGGTGTCGAGGGCGGGGAGGTCGCCGACCCGGGTGACCTCGCCGGTGAGCAGGGTGCGGAGCGCGGGCTCGCACTCGGCGGGCAGGGTCAGCGTGCGGTCGAACAGGCGCAGGGTGATCCGGTCGCCGTCGCCGGTGAGCTGCCAGCGCAGGCCGGGGCGGGTGGTGACGTGGCTGTCGACGGTCAGTGCGGCGAGCGCGGCGGCCTGGGCCAGCGGACGGATCGGTGCCGGCCGCGACGCCGGCCAGGCCCGCTGCCGCAGCCGGGCCGCCACCGCGGCCGGATCGGCCCGCAGCAGCCAGTCTCGCAGCGCCTCGACGGTCTCGGTCAGCTCCGGCTCGATGGCGTCCGGGTCGGCCAGGTCGGTGCCGAACGGCAGGGTGGCCCGCAGCCGCCGGTCCTCGGTGGCCAGCGCGAGCAACTCCTCTACCAGCGCGTACCGGGTCAGGGCGCGGATGCCGACGGTCAGGTGCAGCGAGCTGTCCTGCTGCGCCTGGGCGCTGTGCAGCCAACCGCGCGGCAGGTAGAGCGCGTCGCCCGGTTCGAGGAGCACATCCAGGGCGGGCGAGCCCTGCGCGCTGGCCGCGACCTCGTCGGCCCGGCCGCCCCAGGGCTGGCGTTCCAGCGGGTCGGGCAGCACCGGCGGGTGGATCCGCCAGTGCTTGCGTCCGTCCACCTGGAGCACGAAGACGTCATGGGTGTCGTAGTGGGTGGCGAAGCCCTGGCTGTCGGGCGGCGTCAGGTAGGCGTTGACCTGCAACGGCTGACCGACGGCCAGACCCAGCTCCCGGGTGAAGTCGATAAGCGCCGGCCAGGTCCGGTGCAGGCCCTGGAGGACGAGGGTGGCACCGCCGGCGTACAACTCGAGGATCTTCTCGTCGAGGACCTGGTCGCCGATCTCGGCGCCCGCGCCACCGCCGCCGGTGTAGCGCGCCGCCGGCACCAGCTGGCCGTCCTTGGCCACCCGCAGGAAGGGGGTACGCAGCCCGCGCCGGCTCAGCAACTCGTCGGCGTCGGCGGGGCTGAGCAGGTCGGTGAAGCCGGCCGGGTTGGGCAGCTCGGCGGCGCGGGACAGCAGCGGGGTCTGTCCCCAGTGGGCAGCGGCGAACTTGGCCGGTTCCACGCTGACGCAGCGGGCCAGCGCCGCAATCGCCGATGGGGATGGCCCGGCAGAGTGCCGGGGCTCGTCCGGAGCGGAAACCGCCGGGCGACCACTGTCGCCCGGCGGATCGAGTTGCGTCATGCTGATCCGCTATCGCGCCGCGCCGTCGGCACCGCCGTCGTGCTGGCCGGGGGTCGCGCCGCCATCGGCCGGACCCTCGGCACTACCGTCCGCACCACCATCGTGCTGACCCGGCGTCGCGCCGCCATCGGCCGGACCCTCGGCGCCACCGTCCGCACCACCATCGTGCTGACCCGGCGTCGCGCCGCCATCGGCCGGACCCTCGGCACTACCGTCCGCACCACCATCGTGCTGACCCGGCGTCGCGCCGCCGTCAGCCGGACCCTCCGGTCCACCGCCGCTGGTGCTCTGAATGTCGTCGTCGTTGAGTGGCATCGTGCTCCCTCGGATGGCCCCGCCCCCGCCGTCGGTGGGGTGCGTCGTGTCGCGCGTGGTACCCCCGCGCGATCTTCTCTAACCATGCTGCACACCACCGTAAACGCCCGATCCGGCCGACACGAGGGGTTCGCGCCATGCCACGCTGGCGCGCCGCCAACAGCCAGGCATTCACCGGGTTGCGACTACTATCCGATGCTCCACCGACGGCCGGGCAGCAGCACCGTGGCGAGCCCGGCCAGGGCGGCTGCGGCCAGGAACGCCGTGCCGGCGGTGCTGGCCGCCTGGAGCGGGCCGAACAGCAGCGGCGCGGCGACCTGACCGGTGAACCCGGCGGTGGCCAGCAGCGCGGTGGCCTGCCCGCGGCGGCCGGGTGCGGCGCATTCGGCGGTCAGCACGGTCAGGGCGGGCACGGCGAGACCCAGGCCGAGGCCGAACAGTGCCGGCGCGACGAGCAGCAGCGCCGGGGCGTCGACGACCGCCAGGGCCAGCAGCGCGACCGTCCAGAGAGCACCGGCGGACCGGAGCAGACGCGGCAGCGCCAACCGGGCCCGCAGCCGGGCGTACCCGAGGCCGGCGACGGTCATCGCGACCGACAGGCCGGCGGCACCGGCCGCCACCACGACGGTGCTGGTGACGTCGAGTTCCGCCATCCGGACCGGCAGGAAGACCAGCACGGCGTAGAGCAGCATGGTGGCGACGCCCTGCACCGCGTAGACGGCCAGCAGCGGGCGGCGGTCGCTCCGCGTCGCCGGCAGCCAGCGGCCGGCGACCTCGGCGGCCGGGTCCACGCCGGGAGCCGGAGCCACGCGGGCGGGCGCGCTCACCGCGGCGGGCCCGACCGGCGGGCGGGCGTCGTCCGGCAGGCGTAGGGCGAGCAGGGCGAGCGGGATGCCGAGCAGGTACACCGCGAACGGCGCCTGCCAGGAGAGCGCCCCCAACGCCCCGCCGACAAGCGGCCACACCACCCCGCCGAGACTGATCGCGGCGGAGCGCCAACCCAGCACGCGGTCCCGGGCCGCACCGTCGTGGCGGTCGAGCAGCCCGAGGGTGGTGCCGGTGAAGACCAACGCGGCGCCGACGCCGAAGACCAACCGGGTGGCGATCAGGGCGGGGTACGAGTCGACGACCAGCCCGGCACCGCCCGCGACACCGTAGAGCAGCAGCCCGGCGGCGAGCGGTCGCCGTACGCCGTGCCGGTCCACCAGCCGGCCCACCAGCGGCGCCGCCAGCGCGAGCGACACACCGTGGATCGTCACCACCAGCCCGGCGGCGGTGGCGGTGAGCTGCCGCTCGGTCGCCAGCAGCTGGACCACCGGCGTCAGTACCGCGCCCGCCAGCACGGTCAGGGTGGAACCGATAAGCAGTACGCCGAGACTGAGGTCACGCCGGACACCCGGCGTAATGATCGCGGTCACCCGGACAGCATCGAACCTCAACCATGGTTGAGGTCAACCGGGCGGTGGATCCCGGGTAACGGTGACAGGATGGACGCCACCCGAACCTACGGAGGTGCCGATGACCTCGCCCCTGGAGCCGGTGACCGAGGACTGGCAGCGCGCCCTGGCCATCGTGGCGCACCCGGACGACCTGGAGTTCGGTGCCGCCGCCGCGATCGCCCGCTGGACGGGTCAGGGCAAACAGTTGGCCTACTGCCTGGTCACCAGCGGTGAGGCGGGCATCGACGGGATGCCGCCCGCGCAGGCCCGGCAGGTACGCGAGCAGGAGCAGCGCGCCTCGGCGGCCCTGGTCGGCGTGGAGACCGTGGAGTTCCTCGGCCTGCCCGACGGGATCCTGGAGTACGGAGTGCCGCTGCGCCGGGAACTGGCCGCGGCGATTCGCCGGCACCGGCCGGAAATCGTGATCACCAACAACTTCCGGGCCACCTGGGACGGGGCGAACGTGCTCAACCAGGCCGACCACATCGCGGTGGGCCGGGCCACCCTGGACGCCGTCCGGGACGCCGGAAACCGCTGGGTCTTCCCGGAACAGCTGACCGACGGCGTCGAGCCGTGGGGCGGCGTACGCCAGGTGTGGGCGGACTCCTCCCCCCGCTCCGGGCACGGCGTGGACACCACCGACACGTTCGACAAGGGCGTGGCGTCGCTGCTGGCGCACGAGGCGTACCTCACCGGGTTGGGCGACGGCAGCTTCGACGCCGAGGAGTTCCTGGAGAGTGGCGCCCGTCCGGTCGGCAGCCGGCTGGGCGTGCGCTACGGCAACTCGTTCGAGGTGTTCCACTTCGACCTCTGGTAGCCGCCGTGATCCTGCTCGGCACCTCCGGCTGGCAGGACCGCGACCGGCGGCACCGATCGGTCAGGGCATGACCTGCGCGAGGTCGCCTGGCATGTTGGCCCGCACGTCGTCCCACTCGCCCTGGGTGATGTGCCGACGCAGGGTGTCCAGCACCACCTGCACCACCCGCTCCGGGCCGCCCTCGACGTCGTACGGGAAGCCCTGGCGGACCTCGTAGAGGAAGTCGTCCCGGTTGAGCTTGATCGGCACGTCCTGCGGCTGCCAGCCCTCGAAGTAGATGCCCCGCACCAAGAGCGGCAACTGGGCCGAGAACTCCACGCTCTCCTGCACCGGCATCCGGTCACGCAGCAGGTGCAGCACAGTACGCAGGGCCGCGTACGACTGGTTGCGTTGCGCCTTCGGCCATCCGTACGCCTGCTCGATGTCCTTGAGAATCAGGTTGGTCTTGTCCACCGAGGACTCCACCGCCGACTGGAACTGCTCAGCCATCTGTCCACCCCCGTAGGTCGGTTTCCCACCGTCGGTCGTCGGGTCGCCGCGGCGGGCCCACCGGGCCGCGTCGTGGCCTGATCGGGCCGCCCCGGCCGGGGCGGGACGTGCGCCTGGACCGGTCGGTCGCCCCGATGACCCGCAGGACGCCGTCCGGTCGCCGGTGCGGTAGCACCGTCATCGCCATCCACCTCCGTGCTGTCGTCCCCACCATGGTCGGCACGGCGAGGGTGAGTCGTCCTCACCCGCACCGGGTGAGCATCGGCGCGGGATCAGGCGGGTTCGGTGAGCAGTGCCTGGAGTTGCTGGGCGTTGCGCTGGGCATAGTCGCGGTAGCAGTTGTTGAGCAGAACGTGGGTCTGTTCCGTCTGGTCGGCGAGTTCGCGCAGCCTGGGCGCCCAGTCGCGCAACTCGCGGTCGGAGTAGCGGTAGCCGAACTTCTCGTGGATGTCGCGGCTGGTCCACTTGTCGCTGTGGCCGTGGAAGCGGACGACCGCCAGGTCCGAGGTGGCGGCCAGCACCGGTGGGACCGACGAGCGGTGTCCCTGCGGCATGTCCACGCTGACGTACGACAGCCGGTGCTGGCGCAGGAAGTCGAGGGTCTCCTCGGCGTTGTCCCCGTCGAACCAGGAGGCGTGCCGGAACTCGAAGACCGGGCGTAGCGGCGCGCAGCGCCCCGCCACCTCAAGCAGGTACTGCTTGTTGTCGCGGCGGATGGTGAACCAGGGCGGGAACTGGAACAGCAGCGCGCCGAGCTTGTCCGCCTCGACCAGCGGGTCGAGCGCGCTGAGGAACCGGGTCCAGACCTCCTCGTACGCCTGCGGCGGCAGGTCGGCCGGGTAGACGTTGCGTTTGTCGGTCTGCGGACGAAGCTCCTTGTAGAGCGAGCTGACCCTGGTCGGGTGACCGGTGAGCAGGCTGAACGCCTTCACGTTGAAGGTGAAGCCGGCCGGCGTGCGCTCGGCCCACAACCGGGCGGTGCGCTCGGCCGGCGGCGAGTAGTAGGTGGCGTCTACCTCTACCAGCGGGAACAGCCGCGCATAGTAGGCCAGCCGCTTCTCGGGCGTGTCGGCGTTGCCCGGATACCAGCCCGAGTCCAACAGCGTCCGGTCGGTCCAAGAGGCGGTACCCACCCTGATCTCGCCCATGGATGCAGTCCACCGCGTCCCGGACCGACCGGCAACTCGCCGAAGCTCAGGCCGCCCGCCGCTCCCGGGTCTGCTTGCAGGTCACACAGCTGGTCGCCGCGGGGAAGATCTCCAGCCGTTCCACCGGGATCGGCGCGGAGCAGCCCTCGCAGTAGCCGTAGGCGCCCTCGTCGAGCCGGGTCAGCGCGTGCTCGTACTGGGCGCGCCGGTCGAGGATGGTCCGGAGCAGCGACTGCGCGGTGTCCCGCTCGGCGGTCTTGGTGCCGCTGTCGGCCTGGTCGTCGCCGGCGGTGTCGCCGACCTCGACCAGCCGCAGCACCTGGCTCTGCTGCACCGCCTGCTCGTACTCCTCGGACAGTTCGGCGTAGCGGGCCTGCAGAGAGAGCCGGATCCGGTCGGTCTCCGCCTGGGACCGGCCCGTGCCGATTGTGTCGTGGACGAGCATCGCTGCCTGCCTTTCCTCGGCCTATTCGTCAGCCCGGACGGGACGGCACCCACCCGGCGATACCGCCCAGACCTGATCACCCGGGCGCTGTGAGCCCCGCGAATACCCCTCGCAACGGCAGGTCAAACCGCGTCGGCACCGGATTCCACGATCGCCGGACGGCGCGGGTCGTCGACCCGGACCACCAGGTCAGCGAAGCTGGCGGGGGCAACCTCGTCGGCGTACCGGGCGAACGCCGGCAGCGTCCACGCCTGCTCGGGCGCGCTGCGCCGACGCAGCGCGCCGGCCGACATCTCCAGGTGCACGGTGAGGTCGAAGGGCAGCCCGCCGCCGAGCAGGAACGCCCCGCTGACCAGGAGCACACCGCCGGGCGGCAACTCGACGTACCCGGCCCGGGTGGCCCGATCCGTCTCGGCGTCCCAGAGCGAGGGCAGCAGCAGGCCGGTGCCCTGCGGCCCCGCCGGATCCAGTACCTCCCGGCGCAGGCCGGCCTCGTCGACCCAGCTCTCGTAGTACGCGTCCGGGTTGTGCCGGCCCCGTTCCAGCCGGACGGAGGCGGGCCGGAGGAAGTCCTCGGCCCGTACGTGCAGCACCGGACGGCTCAACGCGCGCAGCGGGTCCACCAGGGCGGCGGCCAACTCGCCCGGGTGCGCGGCCGGCGCACCGTCCACGCCGACGCGCAGCCGCCCGGCCGGTACGGCTTCAGCGAGCCGTTCGGCCAGCTCGGCCAGGAGTCGCTGTGGTGAGATGGGGCGCACGCGCATCCGACAATGGTCCCCGGCTGGCGGCCGGGCGCCCACCGGGACCGGTCAGCCGGTGCGGTCGAGGGTTACCCGGGCGTCGTCGGCCAGCCGGTATCCAACGCCGTAGACGGTGGTGACCAGCGGGACGTCCACCCCGACCTTGCCCCGCAGCCGCCGCACGTGCACGTCGACCGTACGCACGCCCGCGTGCTCGTAGCCCCATACCGCGTTGAGCAACTGGAGCCGGGTGAACACCCGGCGGGGATGCGCCACCAGGTGCAGCAGCAGGTCGAACTCCAGCCGGGTCAGCGGCAGCGGCTCGCCGTCGCGCAGCACGGACCGGGAGGAGGCCAGGATGTGCAGGGTGGGAATGGTCGGGGCGAGATGCCGTGCCGAGCGGCCGGTCGGCACGCTCTCGGTGCGCCGCTCGGGCACCACCGGAGCGACGGTGTTGACCGATCCCTCACCGTGCTCGATCATTTCCCGAGCCGCCTCCAGCAGCCGGCGGGCAGCCGGGGTCAGCGACTCCTCGCAGGCCAGCGGGATGGAGAGGGTGACGGTGAGCACCGGAGCCGCCGCCGTACTGCTCGGGCGGCGCTGACCGCCCGGAGGCCGACCGGGGACCGCGGGTTGGGACGTATGCCATCCGGCGCGCGACGAAGCGGGGCTGACCGACATGGTCCTCCTTGGCTGGTCCGGGTTTTCCCCACGGCCCCGGGACGCCGTTTTATCGATGCTTCCCGGCGTCCGTGCAGGGGTCAAGAGGCGGCTGCGTTGCATGAATGTGACAATTGGCCGACACATCGCAGCCAACTGCTCGCTCTGCGTACGAGCCAACGATGATTACAGCAGAGTCGTCCACTTGATCTGTTACGGGGGGTCCCCGGCGGATTCACCTTCTCAGCGGCCCGCAGCTGACGTCGCGTACCGGGCATCTCGTTTTCGGCCGCCACAACCGGACGGGCGCGGCGCCCCCGGTCGGGATGCGCCGCGCCACGTGGTGGGCCGTCCTCACGGCTCGATGGCCACCCGGGCCTCGTCGGCGAGGCGGTACCCGACGCCGTGGACGGTGGTCAGCAACGGCGTGCCGGCGGCCAGCTTGGCCCGCAACCGACGGACGTGCACGTCGACTGTGCGCGCCACGGCGTGGTCGTAGCCCCAGACCGAGTTGAGCAGCTGCATGCGGGTGAAGACCCGGCGCGGTCGCTCGGCGAAGAAGAGCAGCAGGTCGTACTCGATGCGGGTAAGCGGGATGGTCCGGTCGCCCTGCTGCACCACGCGGGGTCCGGTGAGGATGCGTACGACGCTCGGGTCCACCGGGGCGGCTCGGTTCGCCGGGCCCGGGTCCGGCGGGGTGGCCCGTTCGGGGACGTCCTCGGGGAAGAGCCAGCCGTCGTGGGACAGCCGGCCCTCACCCGACTCGGCCAGTTCGCTCAGCAACTCCATCAGACGGGTCAGGCGCGGGCTCGCCGTCCCCGAGGCGAGATCGACCGTGATGGTCAGGGTCGGTCCGATGCGCGGCCGCGCCAGCCGGGTCCGGTTGGGGCGGCCGGGCGGGTGCTGACGCGGGCTGATGGCGACGACGGACATGCTGGCCTCCTGGGACTACCGCCACGCCGGGTGGGCGTGGGTGGTTCAGCGGGACGCCCGACCGGCGGTCGCCGGGGGCGCGAGGATGGACGGACTGGCTGGCGGGGTGGGACCGAGTACGGGCAGGCCGGCGATCCGCCACGCGGCGAAGCCGCCGATCACGTCGGTGGCCCGGAACAAGCCGAGGTCCTGCAACGAGGCGGCAGCCAGCGACGAGGTGTAACCCTCCTGGCAGATGATCATCACGGGCAGGTCGTAGCCGACCGCCTGGGGCAACCGGGCCGGGCAACGCGGGTCGAGCCGCCACTCCAGCACGTTGCGCTCGATGCAGAGCGACCCCGGCACGGTGCCGTGCGCGGCCCGCTGCGCGGCCGGCCGGATGTCGACCAGCAGTGCACCGCCCCGGTACGCCAGGTGCGCCTGCTCCGGGTCGAGCCGGTCGATCCGGGCGCGCGCGGCGGCCAGGATCTCGTCGATTCCCCGGGAGCCCGGGGGCGGCACCGGCACCGGACAGCGGGGGGCGGCGGTTTCGGTCTGCGACATCATGGGTTCCTTCCAGAAAAGATCATCGTTCCGCGTCGAAGGCTCCGGCGACGGGCTGCGGCGGGCCGTGAGGGGATCACCATGCCACGCCGGCCTCGGCCACCTCGGCGACCACCAGCCGGCCGTCGGCGAGCTGGTAGCGGGTCATCCGGCGCAGGGCCGGACGGTAGACGTGGACGCTGACCGCCGGGTCGGCGTGCCGGTTGGTCACCACGTGCACGTGTCGCGGGCCGAACCGGCGGCCGGCGCCCGTGGCGAGCAGGTGCGGGCGCATCCGGCCACCGCTGACCGTCTCCTCGGTGAGGACACCCGCGACGACCAGGAAGGCACCTGAGGAGCCACCATGGTCGTGCAGGTCGGTGCCCTGGCCGGGCAGCCAGCTCAGCCCCCACACCTCGTGGTCGTCATGGGTCGCCAGCCGGGCGTACCAGCGGCTGGTGGGGTCGAAGCGCAGCGGCACCGGCCAGCTCGCGGGATCGGCGGCCCAGCGCCGGGCGACGGCGAGCAGGTCCGACTCGGTGGCGGGTACGGCAAGCATCAGGTCCTCACGGCGGTCGTCGGCGGTACGTCCCGACCAGCTTAGAAGATAAACCCTATAGGTTTAGTAGGCTATCCTACGATCTGGGACGGCTCGGTCGCGACGTTCACCCGTTCGTGGCGAGACGACGACGCAACGGCGGGCCAGACGACGCAACGGCCAGGCCAACAACGCGGCGACCGGCAGAGATCACCGCAGTCGACCGGCGGTCGCGAGCGGCGCGGCGGCGCCGACTAACCTGGACCGGTGAGCGAGGAACTCGACGCCGAGACCCTGGAATTCGCGCACCGGATGTTCGACCTGGCGCGCGACGGCGCGACTGCGGAACTCGCCGGGTACGTCGACGCGGGGCTGCCGGTCAACCTGACCAACCAGAAGGGTGACAGCCTGCTGATCCTGGCGGCCTATCACGCCCATCCGGAGACGGTGCGCGCCCTGCTCGACCGGGGTGCCGACCACTCCCGCGCCAACGACCGGGGACAGACGGCGCTGGCCGCAGCCGTCTTCCGCAAGAACGCCGAGGCGGTACGCGCCCTGCTCGACGCCGGCGCCGACCCCGACGGTGGCAATCCGTCCGCGGTGGCCACCGCCGAGTTCTTCGACCTGCCCGAAATGCTCGCGCTGCTCCGCTCCGGCCAGGTGTAAGGAAGGGCCCCCTATTAACGCCTGGTGTAGAGGAAGGGCCCCCTGTTAACACCGAACCGGTCGCAGTTGGCCGGCACCGGCGGGCCGCCTACGCGCTGGCCTCAATGAGGAAGCGACGGGCGTGGGCGACGAAGGGGCCCTCGACGCGGATCCGTTCGTGCAGGCGCCGCAGCGCGGGCAGGTGCGCCGCCACGGTGAAGCCCGGCACCGTCCAGATCACCTTGCGCAGAAACCAGACCACCGCGCCGATGTCGTGGAAGACCGTCCGCAGGGTCGCCTCCCGTAGGTCCACCACGGACAGGCCGGCTGCCCGGGCGGCAGCCACGGCGTGCTCCGGATGGCGGTGCTCCGGCGGTGGCAGTGGGCCGAGGATCGCCTCGCTGAGTTCGCGTACGGTACCCGGGCCGATCTGCTGGGAGAGGAACGTACCGCCCGGGCGCAGCACCCGCGCCACCTCGGGCCAGTCGGTACGCACCGGATGCCGGCTGACCACCAGGTCGAAGGCGGCGTCGCGGAACGGTAGCGGCGCGTCGCCGTTCACCGCCACCACGCTCGCCCCGAGCGGAGCCAGGTTGGCCCACGCCACCGCCACGTTCGGCGGCCACGCCTCGGTCGCGACCAGCAGCGGGGGCGGCTGGGGCACCTCGGCCAGCACCTCTCCCCCGCCGGTGTCGATGTCCAACGCCGCGCCGGCGCGCGCCATCCGGGCCGCTACCAGCCGCGCGTAACCCCAGGGTGGACGTTCCTCCGTGGCCCGCCCGGCGAGCCAGTCGAACGCCCACCCCTCGACCGGGGCGGCGACCCCTTCGGCGATCAGATCCTCAAAGCTCGATTCTCGTGGCACGGGTGCAAGCGTTTCCGGCCGCCACTGCGGCGGCAACGCCTTTTCCCCGGCCCGGCACCGACCAGAGGCGGCCGGCCGCCGACCAGAGGCGGCCGGCCGCCGACGCGGGTCACGGCGAATAGCCCGGGTAGTCGACGGCGGGGCCTACGGGCGGGGGCGGACGACCTCGACGGTGGGGCCGTCGAGGCCGCGTACCACCTCGACGCCGGTCACCTCGGCACGGCTGGCCTCGAAGTGCCGCATCAGCCGCGCGCCAAGGTGCACGCCCACCCCGCCGACGGCGAGGGCGAGCACCTCGACGACAAGCAGTGCCGGGGTGGCACCGCGGTTCGGCGCGTCCGCTCGGACCAGGCAGGAGAGCAGGAAAAGCCCGGCCATGCCCGCGTTCACGACATTGAAGCTGATCGCCGTGCGGCGGGTGCGGTCCGGCGGCACGTCCCACAGGTCGACCATCCCGGCCACCGCGGTCAACGCCGCCGTCACCAGGGCGGCCACCGCCGTCCAGTAGCCGACCTCGCCGAGGAACGCCGGCCCACCGGCCACGTCGGCGAGGTCGAAGATGGTCGCGCAGACGAAGAGCCCGTACGGGAAGGTCACCAGCATCGGTTGGATCGGATGCCCCTGCACCCGCAGCCGGCTCTGCATCTCTTTGTCCCCCCTGGGATCGGATCAGCCCATCAGCCCAGGGTGCTACCCGGGTGCCAGCCGGGTGAAACGACCGGGTCAGTTGTCCCGGGGGCGGGAGACGGTGCTGACCAGCCGCTCAGCCACCGCACGAAGCGGGATGGAGAGCGAAGCCGCGGCGCTGCGCAGCACCTCGAGGGCGTCCTCCGCGGGGCAGCCGCGCTGCGTCATGATCACTCCGACGGCCTGGCTGATCACACCGTCCCCAAGCAGCGCGGCGTCCTGCTCGCCGGCCTGCGCGGCCCGCCGCTGGCGGTCGCGGACCGCGGCCAGGAGCAGGCCGGCGTGTTCGGCGAGCAGCATCGCGGTCAACTGGTGGCCGGTGGTGAGCGCGTCGGACTCGCCGGCGTAGAGGTTGACCGCCCCGATGACCTGTTCGTCGATGTCGACCGGGGCCGAGATCACCCCGTGTACGCCCAACTCGCGCGCGCGGGCCGTCCAGTCCGGCCAGCGGCGCTCGGCGTCCAGGTCCTCCGCACCGACCATCTCCCGCAGCCGGATCGCGTCCATCGCCGGGGTGTCCGCGCCGTACCGCAGGTCGTCAAGCCCGCTGAGCCCGAGGTCGGAGGCGGCCACGCCGGCCGGTTCGCCGGCCCGCAGCGCGGTGAACCCGCACCAGCTCACCCCGGCCAGCGCGTCCCGGGTGATCCGGACCAGCTCGGAGAGCGCCTGGTCGAAGTCCTCCAGGGCGAGCAGTCCGGCGGTCAACTCCCGCAGCAGGGCGGCCGTCTCCAGCACGCCGAGCGTCTCCACCAGCGGTGGACTGGCCTCCAGGTTCACCGGCCCTCAGCCCCCGTACGACCGGCCAGCGTCGTCACCTGTTCCTCCTCGAATCATCCGGTACTCCGCGTCGCCGCGCGCCGAAGGGGTGATCCGTTTGCTGACGCCGCGCAGACCCGGTCCACCCGGTCCCGGGCGACCCGAACCGCGTGGACTCGCCCTACTACCCACCCGAACAAGGGTCGAAACGGTGCAAACCGGAGCCCTTTCAGGGTACTGGCACCGCCCGGAGGGGCGGGTCCGGGCCGCCAAGAACGGCACCGCGGCCACCACCGATCAGCCGTCAGCGCGGCAGCCGGTCGGCTGCCGCGCCGAAACGGTAGGTGCCTCGGTCAGCGGGCACCGGCGCCGCTGAGCCGGCGGCCGACCGAGGCGATCAACCGGTCCAACTCAGAGCCGAACGGGTTGTCGTGCACGAGGTACGTCCAGGTCGCACTCGGCCGGACCAGCTTCGCCGCGTCCGGCTCCCAGTCCTCGTCGAACTCCGTCTCCTCGAAGGTCGCCAGGGTGCGCCGCTCGATCTCCGGAACCAGGTTCGTGAAGGCCGGCACCGCGGCCCGGTGGAACTCGTCGAGCGGGTCGAGCCGGCCCAGGGCACGCAGGTGCACGCCCTCGCGGACCTCCGAAAGCTCGGCCAGGTGCTCGGCCCAGAGACGGTCGAGATGGTAGAGCGCGATCGACCGGGCCACCCGGGCCAGCAGGTCCTCGTCCATCTCGCCGGCCTTCTCCGGCATCTTGTCCAGCAGCATCAGCGCCGCGATGTCGCTGGTCAGCAGCCGCTCGCGGCGCTCGGCCAGCGCCTTGCGCTGTTGCTCGATCACCACGCTGTATCGCCAGGTGTTGCGGTGGATCTCGTGGTTGACGCCCTCGGCGACCCGCTGGGCGTGCTCCACGGCGTAGTCCACCTGCGGGTCGGTGACCAGGCCGTCGGCGTTCATCCGGGGCGAGGGCGGCACCGCGTCACCGGCGTGCCGGACGACCAGGTCATCCTCCAGGCTGACGAAGAAGACCGAGCCACCCGGGTCGCCCTGCCGGCCGGCCCGACCACGCAGCTGGTCATCGACCCGGCGGCTGTCGTGCCGGCCGCTGCCGATCACGTAGAGGCCGCCCAGCTCGGCCACCCGGTCGCGGTCGGCCTGATCGCTGCCGCCGAGCCGGATGTCCACACCCCGGCCGGCCATCTGGGTGGAGACCGTGACCACACCGTACGCGCCGGCCTCGGCGATGATCGCCGCTTCCTCGTCGTCGTTCTTGGCGTTGAGCACCACGCACGGCACACCGATCGCGTTGAGCCCGGTGGCCAACTGCTCGGACTCCTTGACGTCCAGGGTGCCCACCAGCACCGGCCGCCCGTCGGCGTGGCAGCGCTTGATCTCGTCGATCAGCGCCTCCTCCTTCTCCGCCCGGGTGGCGTAGATGCGGTCCGGCTCGTCCACTCGTACGCACGGGGTGTTCGGCGGGATCACCGCGACCTCCAGGCCGAAGAACTCCCGGAGCTGGTCGCCGACGAGCACCGCGGTGGCGGTCATCCCGCACACCTTCGGGTAGAGGTTGATGTACGCCTGCACGGCGATGGTGCCCAGCACCTCGCCCTCGGCCGTGGCGTCCAGCCCCTCCTTGGCCTCCACCGCCGCCTGGAGCCCGTCCGGCCAGCGCCGCCGCTGGGCGACCCGGCCACGCATCTCGTCGATCAGCTCGACCGTGCCGTCCCGGACGATGTAGTCCACGTCCCGGTGCAGCAGGGCGTGCGCGTGCAGCGCCACGTTCACCGCCGAGAGCTGCTCGACGTGCTCCTCGTCGTACAGGTCGATGCCGAGCTTGGCCTCGACGGCGGCCAGCCCTGCGGAGGTGAACGCCACGCTGCGGCCGTCCTCGGCGACTGTGTAGTGCCGGCCCTTGCGCAGCCCGCGCACCAGCGCGGCGGCGGCGTGCACCGGATCCTGCTCGCCGGGCACCGAGCCGGCCAGCACCATCGGCACCCGGGCCTCGTCGATCAGGATGGAGTCGGCCTCGTCGACGATCGCCGTGCGCAGCGGCGGCTGGACCCGGTCGTCGATGTCGGTGACGAGCTGGTCGCGCAGGAAGTCGAAGCCGGCCTCGCTGACCGCCACGTAGGTCACGTCGCAGGCGTACGCGGCCCGCCGCTCGACCGGCGTGGACGCCTCGTTGACCCAGCCGACGGTGAGCCCGAGCAGGGTGTAGACCGGCTCCATCCACTGGGCGTCGCGGCGGGCCAGGTAGTCGTTGACGGTGAGCACGTGCACCGGACCGTTGCCGAGCCGCACGTGCCCGTAGGCGGCGATCGCGGCGGTAAGCGTCTTGCCCTCGCCGGTGGCCATCTCGGCGACCTTGCCGGAGAGCAGCGACATCGCGCCGAGCAGCTGGACGTCGTACGGCCGCTGATCGAGGCCGCGGCGGGCGGCCTCCCGGCCGAGCGCGCAGATCTCCTCGTAGCTCGTCGCCGCGCCGGCCGCCTCGGTGAGCTCGGCATCGTCGAACGCCGAGACTTCCTCCTCACGTGCCTCGATGGCCGGCAGCAGCTTCTCCAGCGGGGCCAGGTCGACCGTGGTCCCCGGGCGCTGGAGGAATCGGCGGAACCTGGTCTTCAACCGTTGCGACACACCCATGAGCCGCAACGGTACGCGACCAAACGGATCTTGAGCGTCCCGCCCACCCGCTCCCCCACCCCCGAATCTCCGCGATCTTGCACTTTCCGCCCCCACAAATGCGGGTGAAAGACACATATTGCCGACCGAAAGTGCAAGATCGCGGAGGCAGGGGCCGCGTCCGGGCGGGCCGCAATCAAACGTTCATCCGCCGGGAACGTGCCGGGAGCAGGGTCCTGATCAAGCTGGGGAGACGGATCCGGTTAGCGTGCGGGGTGCTGGGAAATCCAACTCTCGGTCTTCCCGCCATCAGGGGGTGCCTGTGCGGAACAGTGAATCTCTGGTCTCGCCCGTGGTCGAGGCGTGGGCCACCTATCGGACCAGTTCCCAGGCGGACTGGCCGACCCGGCGGCTGCTGCGGGCCAAGGGCGAGACCCGGGTCAGCGTGGTGCTGCCGGCGCGCAACGAGGAGGCGACGGTCGGCGCCATCGTGTCGACCATCCGGGAACACCTGATGGACCGGGTGCCGCTGGTCGACGAGCTGATCGTGGTCGACTCGCGCTCCACCGACCGCACCGTGCAGGTGGCCCGGGACGCCGGCGCCGAGGTGGTCGGCCAGGATGCGATGACCCGTGGGCTGCCCCGGCTGACCGGCAAGGGCGACGCGCTCTGGGCCGGGCTTGCCGCGGCCGAGGGCGACGTGGTCGCCTTCGTCGACGCCGACCTGCGGGAGTTCCGGCCGCACTTCGTCACCGGGCTGCTCGGACCGCTGCTCACCGATCCCTCGGTCGACTTCGTGAAGGGCTTCTACCACCGGCCGTTGATCAGCACCAGCGGCGTGGAGGCCGACGGCGGCGGCCGGGTGACCGAGCTGATGGCCCGGCCGGTGCTGAACCTGTTCTGGCCGGAACTGGCCGGCTTCGTGCAACCCCTCGGCGGCGAGTACGCGGGCCGCCGCGAGGTGCTCGCCCGGGTGCCCTTCGTCTCCGGGTACGGCGTCGAGACCGCCATGCTTATCGACCTGCTCGAACTCGTCGGGCTGGACGCGCTGGCCCAGGTCGACCTCGGCGAGCGCAAGCACCGGCACCAGGACACGGCCGCGCTGGGCCGGATGTCCGCTCAGATCATGCTGACCGTCTGGTCCCGGTTGCAGCGGCGCGGCTGGGCGAATCCCGAGCTGCTGCCGACTCCCCTGTTGACCCAGTTCCGCCGGGGCGGTTCCGACGCGCTGCCGAACCTGGACCGGGAGATCGTCGTCAGCGACGTCTCCGTGGCGGAACGGCCACCCCTGGCCGAGCTGCGGCATCTGCTACCGCGCCGGCGGGTCACCGCGGCGTGACCGACGGCCCCGACCGCGCCGAGTGGGTCACCCACGCCACCGAGGTACGCCGACCGCGAGGCGGCACCGAGACCGTTTCGCCGAGACGTGCGGTTCTTCCACGACTCGGTGGCCCCGCACCTCGACGGTGACCGGGTGCGCTGGGTCAGCACCGTGGCCGGCCGGGACCACCACCGGCTGCTCGCCAGCGCGCGGGCCACGCTGTTTCCGCTGCGCTGGGAGGAGCCGGGCGGCACCGCGGTGGTGGAGTCGCTGGCCCTGGGCACGCCGGTGGTGGCGGTCGCCCGGGGCTGCCTGCCCGAGCTGGTCGAGCACGCCCGCACCGGGCTGCTCACCGGCGACGAGGAGGAACTTGGCGACCTGGTGCTCGCCGCGAGTCTGCTGGAGCCCGACGAGTGCCGGCGGGAGGCCGCGGCCCGGTTCGCCCCGGCGGTGATGGCCCGCCGCTACCTCGCCCTCTACCAGCAGCTACGCCGCCTCGGCACCGCCGCGCCCACGCTGCGGGCGGCCTGATCCAGCATCGTTGGCACCCGGCCGCGCGGTTTCACCCGGCCCGGTGCCGGGTAGTTGGCAGGCTCCCAGGGATGGTGACGGTAGTTGGCAGGTTCCCAGGGCGGGCGCGAGACGAGGGCGGAGATGGCGGGCCGGATCACCTGCGAGGTACGTGACGGATCACCCGTCACCGTCGTGGCGCTCGCCGGCATCCTCGACCTGGCCAGCATGCGCGAGGTGTACGCGGTCCTGGACGAATGCCTGGCCCGCCAGCCCGACGCACTTGTGGTCGACCTGGCCGGGCTGACCGTACGCGACAGCCTGGCGGTGTCGGTCTTCGCCGCTGCGGTCCGGCGCGCCGGGGACTGGCCGGCGGTGCCGATGGTGTTCTGCGCGCCGCAGCCAGATACGGCCGCTCGGCTGACCGCGTCGGCCGCCGGACGGGCGCTGCCGGTGCACGCCACCTGCGCCGAGGCGACCCGGGTGGCGGGCGCGTCGGCGGTCCCCCGGGTCCGGATGCGCCTGGAACCGGTGGCGGCGGCCTGCCGGCGGGCCCGGGAACTCGTCGCCGACGCCTGTGCCCGGTGGAACCTGCCGGAGACGGTCGACCCGGCGTCGGTGGTGCTCAGCGAGCTGGTCGGCAACGTGGTCCGGCACGCCCGCACCCCGATGCAGGTCACCGTGACGCTGCGCCGGCCGTGGCTGCAACTGGCGGTGGTCGACGGCAGCCACCGGGCGGCCCGCCCCGGGCACGCCGGGCAGCGCGACGAGGGCGGCCGGGGCCTGCTGCTGGTCCGCGAGCTGGCCGAGCGCTGGGGCAGCGCGCCGGCCGGCGACGGGAAGGCCGTCTGGGCCACGCTGCCGGCGAATTGACCGAAATTCGCTCTTCCGCCTGGTTACATGGTCGGCGGGGCGGGTAGCCACGCCCGTCCTTTTCCGTCCTCCAGCGGGGTGAGCGCTCATGCCCAAACGGGTAACCTCCGAACCCGGACAGGACCGGGGCCCGGCCATCCTGGCACCGGCCCGGTTCGGGGGCTACCCCGGCCCGGTCCGCGAGCCCATCCGCGGCGGAAAGCTGATCAGATTCCTGGCCACCACCGATCACAAGCAGATCGGGTTGCTCTACCTGCTGACCTCGTTCGCCTTCTTCCTGGTGGCCGGGGTCGAGGCGATGCTGATCCGCGCCGAGTTGGCCCGGCCGGGGCTGCAACTACTCTCCGCGGAGCAGTACAACCAGCTCTTCACCTCGCACGGCGCGGTGATGCTGCTGCTCTTCGCCACGCCTGCGGCATTCGGGTTCGGCAACTACATCGTGCCGATCCAGATCGGCGCGCCGGACGTGTCGTTTCCCCGGCTGAACGCCCTGGCGTACTGGCTGTACCTGTTCGGCGGGCTGATGGTGATCGGTGGCTTCCTGACACCCCAGGGTTCGGCCGACTTCGGCTGGACGGCCTACGCGCCGCTGAGCACCGCCCAGCATTCACCCGGGGTCGGGACGAACATGTGGGTGATCGGTCTGGTGGTGTCCGGCCTGGGCACCATTCTCGGCGCGGTCAACCTGATCACCACGATCCTGACCCTGCGCGCGCCGGGCATGACCATGTTCCGGATGCCGATCTTCACCTGGAACATGCTCTTCACAAGCGTGCTGGTGATCCTGGTCTTCCCGCTGCTGGCCGCCGCGCTGCTGGCGCTCTCCGCGGACCGGCTGCTCGACGCGCACGTGTACAGCCCGGACACCGCCGGGCCGATGCTCTGGCAGCACCTGTTCTGGTTCTTCGGGCATCCCGAGGTCTACATCATCGCGCTGCCGTTCTTCGGCATCATCACCGAGATCATTCCGGTCTTCTCCCGTAAACCGATCTTCGGCTACACCGGCCTGGTGCTGGCCACCATCGCCATCACCGTGCTCTCCATGGCGGTCTGGGCACACCACATGTTCGCCACCGGCCAGGTGCTGCTGCCGTTCTTCAGCATCCTCAGTTACCTGATCGCCGTACCGACCGGGGTGAAGTTCTTCAACTGGATCGGCACCATGTGGAAGGGGCAGCTCACCTTCGAGACGCCGATGCTGTTCGCCGTCGGCTTCCTGGTCACCTTCCTGCTCGGCGGGCTCACCGGCGTGCTGCTGGCCGCGCCGCCTGTCGACTTCCATGTCACGGACACCTACTTCGTGGTCGCGCACTTCCACTACGTAGTCTTCGGCACGGTGGTCTTCGCGCTCTTCGGCGGCTTCTACTTCTGGTGGCCGAAGATGACCGGGCGGCTGCTCGACGAGCGGCTCGGCAAGCTCCACTTCTGGACCATGTTCATCGGCTTCCACGGCACCTTCCTGGTGCACCACTGGCTGGGCAACGAGG
This sequence comes from Micromonospora sp. PRAS1, assembly GCF_059553435.1. Classification (NCBI taxonomy): domain Bacteria; kingdom Bacillati; phylum Actinomycetota; class Actinomycetes; order Micromonosporales; family Micromonosporaceae; genus Micromonospora; species Micromonospora sp. PRAS1. The sequence goes on along the minus strand of NZ_JCANNB010000030.1, from coordinate 44,418 downwards.
GCATGCCCCGGCGCTACGCCGACTATCTGCCGAGTGACGGCTTCACCACGCTGAACACGATCTCCAGCATCTTCGCCTTCGTGCTCGGCGCGTCCACCCTCTTCTTCATCTGGAACGCCTGGAAGTCCTGGCGGTTCGGGGCGCTGGTGACGGTGGACGACCCGTGGGGCTTCGGCAACTCGCTGGAGTGGGCGACCACCTGCCCGCCGCCGCTGCGCAACTTCGACCGGATGCCCCGGATCCGCTCCGAGCGCCCGGCCTTCGACGCCAAGTACGGCGAACTCGTCTCCGATCTGGGTCGCGACCTGCCACAACGCACCACGCGTCCGCCGCAGGAACTGCGCGAGGAGTTCCACCGCGAACCGCATCCGCCCGAGTCGCCCAGCGCCGAGGGCGCGCACGGTGCCCGGGAGGCCGTGGCGTACCAACCGATACCGCAGTCCGGCGCCCGGCCGGTCGAGGTGCCGAGCCCGGAAGAGATTCGCCGGCCGAGCTTCGAGGAGACCGACGAGCCGGAGGAGAACCCGCTGGGCGGGGAACGCAGCCCGCAGCCCAACGACCGGTGGCGGCATCCGCGCGGGCACGGCGACACCCCGGAGAACTGAACGGGCGTCGCCGTCCCCGCGCTGCCCGCCGGGCTGGCTGTCCTCGCGCGCCCCGCCGCCGGCCGAACCAACCAACCGGCCGAGCCGCTCAGCGGACGCGGGATGAGGCCGGGCTTGCTTCCTTCGTCTTCGACTCCGATTCAGCGGGGCCGTTCTGCCAGGGCGGCGGCGTGTCGGCGAGCATTGCCTGACGCAGCCAGGTCAGCGCCCGCGACAACAACCGCGACACGTGCATCTGGGAGATGCCGAACCGGGCCGCGATCTCGGCCTGGGTCTGGTTGCCGTAGAACCGCATGGCCAGGATCCGCCGTTCCCGCCAGGGCAGCCGGTGCAGCAGGCCGCTGACGGTCACCCGGTCGTCCACCGATTCCAGCGCGATGTCCGACTCGCCGACCAGGTCACCGAACTCGGCCGAGCTCTCCCCGCCCACCGGGGCGTTGAGCGAGGCCGGACTGTAGCCGGCCGCCGACTCAAGCGCGGCGAGAATTTCCTCCTCCGGCGTCTCCAGCCGCTTCGACAACTCGGCCACCGTCGGTGCCCGGGACAGCTCACTGGTCAACGCCGCCGTCGCCTGCCCGACCTCCAGGATCAGGTCGCGCAACCGGCGGGGCACGTGCACGCCCCAGGTCCGGTCCCGGAAGTGCCGCTTGATCTCACCCACGATGGTGATCGCGGCGTACGCCGTGAAAGAGCCACGTTCCGGGTCGTACCGGTCGACGGCGTTGACCAGGCCCAACCGGGCCACCTGCTCCAGATCCTCAAGCGGCTCCCCGCGCCCCCGGTAGCGCCGGGCCAACCGGCCCGCGAACGGCAACGCGAAGCGCACCAGGTCGTCGCGTGCCTCCTGGCGCCGTTCCGGCGGCAGACCTTCGATCCGCGCCGCGTACGCCAGCGCCGCCGCGTCGAGATCCTCCAGTCCCCGATCGGTGGGTGGTGGTGTGGTCGTGCTGGTCTGTCCGAACATCCGCGCCTCCCTCAGGAAGGACCCCGCCCGGATTCGCCGAACACCGGGCACGCGCGTGGGCACGCACGGGCCTGTGAGTGGGTTACGTGCTGGGATGCCAGCGGGCGACGGCGCCATGCCACGCCGAGGTGATCAGCCTGTCGCAGCCGGCGGTGTTCCCGCTCCGTAGGTACTCAATCACGGGATCGCGGGTTCGCGAGGATGTTTCGCCAGCCCCGCGGTTCCTGGTCGGTCAGCTGACGAGGAGGCCGTCGCGGGTACCGATGTCCCGCAGCACGGTAAGCGCGTCGGCCATCCCGAGCGGCGGCGGGGCGGGCAGGTCGCAGGGCTGGGCGCGGAGCACCTCGGTGGCCCGGCGGGTGGGCACCGAGGCGACCGGGTACCCCCGCGCGGAGGTACGGTCCAGCGCCCGGCGACGCCTACCGAACCCGGCCACCGCCAGCCACTGCGGCAGACCGGCCAGCGCCGGCGAGCGTACGCCCGGCGGCTCCGGCAGCACGTCCACCGAGCTGAACGTGCCGCTGCCGGCCAACCACCACTCCACCTGCTCGACACTGCGACGGGTGGCGTTCTCGCACCAGTACGGCACCAGGCCGGCCCGGAGCACCTGCCACGGGTCGAGCAACCGGCCGCACTCGACCACCAGCCGGTCACCGGTCTTGCCAGCGGCCCGTAGCCAGTGCCGGTACAGGTCGGCGATGGCGGCGCTGAGCACCTCCGGGGCCGGGAAGAGCAGGCGACGCATCCGGTGCGCCTGCCGCGTGGCCCACTCCCGGACGTCGAGTTCGAAACCGGACTCCACCCCGTGTTCGGCGGCGGCCGGCGGGGCGCAGATCTCCGGCAACTCCCAGTGCGTACCGTTGCCGCCGGCCGAGCGCAACACCTGCCGCAGCGCGTGGCTGTCGGGGTGGAAGTCGACCGGGTCGAGCCCGCTGCCCGGGCAGCCCACCTGGAAGCTGTGCCCGTCGTGGCTCTCCAGCACCGGCCAGGTCCGGCCGTCGCGCAGCATCAGCACCGACGCTCCGGGGGCGAGCCGCTCGGCCAGGAACCGCCGGTACGCGGCCGGCAGCCGGCGCCAGCGGGCGGCCAGCAGCACCGTGGCCCCCGCGAGCGCACCCCGGCTGGCCGGGCAGTGAACCTGGCGAAGGTGCAGGTCGGGGTTGCCGGCGAGCAGCCGGCCGGCGAGCCCGGCGCCGTGGTCCAGGGCCGCGCCGGGACGGTCCACCGCGCCCTGCGGCCAGTGCGCGATCATCTCGAACCCGGCGGGCAGCCAGGGCACCCCGAGCGCGACCGCCAGGTGCGCGGCGGCACCGTGTGGGGAGCCCACCAGCACCCCGGGGTAGCGGCGGCGGGGGTACTGGTCGGCGAACCAGCGGGCGACCCGTTCGGCGTCCACCTCGGCCGCCTGCCCGGGGGTGAGGGCGACCCGACCCACGGCCCGCGCGGCCACGGCGCGGCGGATCGGCTCGGGCGAGCCGGCGAAGCGGGACACCGGGCCGGGGTGCCCGAGATCGGCGCAGTCGGTACCGCGCAGCGCGCGGGCGACGGCCGCGACGAGGATCCGGGCGATGCTGCCGGCCGCCACGACCCGGTCGCCGGCCAGGCCGGCGCCCTGCGCCGTCAGGCCCGGGCGCACCTCGCGCACCGGATCCACCCTGCCTCGTTCGCTCGCCACGCGGCCCGGCTTCCCGCCTCGATGCGGGTTAAACAGGGCATCGACCCACCGAACGGCATCAACCAGCGGATCCCTCCCCCTACCACGCTGATCTTGCACTTTCGGTCGCCGTTCCGCGCCTTTCGTCAGGTTTCGCGGCGACCAGAAGTGCAAGATCGGCGAGGGCGGGGCGGTGGGTACGGTCGAGGACCATCTCCAGCAGGCAGGGGCGGTCGGCGGCGAGGGCCGCGTCCCAGGCCGCTCCCACCAGGCGCGACCGGTCCACCCGTACGCCGTCCAGGCCGAGCAGCCGGGCCCAGCCGGCGTACGGCACGTCGTCGGTCCCCGGCCGGTGCCCGGCCTCGGTACGGGTGTTGAGCACCACGACCACCAGGCGCGGATCGGGCCAGGTCGGCCAGCGACGGGCGACGGTGACCAGTTCGGTCAGGCCGTGCGGGTGCATGCCGGCGTCGCCGGTCAGGGCGAGCACCGGACGGTCGGGGCCGGCCAACTTGGCGGCCACCGCGTAGGGCAGCGCGCCGCCGCCGGGGGTGTCGCCCACGGTGAGCCCCGACCGGGGACGCAGGTGCCGGGCGTACCCGGTGAGGATCGGATCGCCGTCGACCACCACGGTGCCCCGAGCAGGCAGCCGCGCGCACAGCTCGTCGAGCACCAGCCCCGGATCGAGCAGCCCGGACTCGGTAAGCGCCGACCCGAACAGCCCAGAATCGGTCAGCCCGGACCCGACCGGTACAGATGCGACCGGTACAGAACCCGTCGGCCCGCTGGTCGCGGACGGGCGGTCGGGTACGGCGAGCCGGGGCAGCACCAGGCAGGCCGGCCCGGCGCCGGTCACCGCGTACCGCACCGCCTCGTCCACCAGGTGCGCGACGCGGCCCGGGTCGGCGGCGTACCGCACGTGCCGGCAGAGGCCGGCGAAGAGGCCTTCGATCCCCGGGCCGGCGAACCGGTCCGGGTCGGTCTCGCCAGGGAGGTCGGTGTCGCCGAGCGGGTCGGTGTCACCGGACGGGTCGGTGTCACCGGGCGGGTCGTTTGCGCCCACCATCGCCAGCACCGGCAGGCCCGGGCGCCAGGCCGCTTCCAGGCCGCTGAGCAGCCCGTACGCGCCCGGACCCGGCGACGCAAGGCAGACGCCGAGGCCGCCGGTGAGCCGGGCGTGCCCGATGGCCATGAAGGCGGCGCTCTCCCCGTGCCGGGTGGGTACGAACTCCGGCTCGCCGCCGGCCGCCGCCAGCGCCTCGACCAGCGGCGCGACCGCCTCGCCCGGCTGGCCGAAGACCCGCGGTACCCGCCAGGCCGCCAACCGCGCGACGAGCGCCTCCGCTGCGAGCCTCGCCCCGCTGCGGTCAGGCACCGCCCCGCTCCGGTCAGGCACCGCCCCGTCCCGGGGTGGACGGGTCGACGTAGCGCAGCACCGCGCCCACCCCGTCCAGCAGCTCCGGCGCCTCGTCCGGGCCGAGCACGGTGAGTTCGGCGTCGGTACCGACCAGCGCGCGGACCAGCGCCGCGTCGGCGCGGACCCGTTGCGGCGGGTCGGCGACCGCGGCCAGGTGCGCCGGGTCGATGGCGATGTCGGTGGCCGCCGGGCCGATCCAGAGTTCGCCGTTCGCGGACGGGTCGTCCACGATCAGCATCGTGTCGACCTGGTTGCGCTGCAACGCGGCCACCACGGCGTCGAGCCCGGCGCCGACGTCCTCCTGCATGCCGAAGCGGTCCAGCGCGGCGGTGACCCGCTGGTCCGCCACCTCGGCGATGGTCTGCACGGTGAGGTCGTCGAGCAGCGTCTGGTCGGCACCGCCGGCCCGCGACCCCGCGTCGGTGCGTACCACCAGGTCCTGCCAGCGCTCCGGCATCTGCGCGGCGATCATGCCGGTGGCCCGCACGTCGCCGGCGACCACTACCACCTCGGCACCGACCCGCTCGGCCAGCTCCACGGTGGCGGCGGTGACGTCACCGGCGTTGTGGTGCCACGCCTCCATGGCGGCGCGCTGGTAGCGCGACTGCGACCAGCCGCCCGGCTTGACCCGGCGCAGCTGGTAACTCTCCCGACCCACCACGTGGGCCCGCCGCGGTACGCCACCGGCGCTTACCGACATCGCGTCCGCGCCGGTCCGGTCCGCCAGGACCCGCACCCAGGCCACCTGCTCGCCCCGCTGGGCCAGCAGCGGCATCACGTGCGGCAGCGAATCGTAGGCGGCCAGATCGCGGCGCGGCGGCGCGTGCAGGTACTCGGAGAGCACCACGCGTCCTCCGGTGGCGAAGACCGCCAGCCCGTAGTCGCCGGGCATCGGGTCGTGCCCGCGTACCACCCGGTCGATGGCGGCGACGGTCGGCTCGTCGGCGCCCTGATCCGCCAGCTGCCGTTGCAGGCCACGCCAGCGCAGATCGAGCGCCGCGTGGGCGTCCTCGGTGTCCAGCGAGGCGTCCAGGTAGACCGAGCACCACGGCCCCGGACGCTGGTAGAGCGGGCGCAGGAAGGACAGCTGCATGCTCGACCCCTTTCCAGCTCGGCCCACCGCTTACCCGCGCCCCCGCACTTGTCACCTGCCGGCCATCGCGTGACCGCTGTTCATTCATGTCGTTCAACTCGGAGAATCGATACTATCTGTGTCCGTACGCGAACAGCGGGTGGTGATCATGGACGCGACATCGTACTCCCGGCGTGCTCTGCACCCCACTGGCCGGATCCTCACCGCCCAGGTCGTCCGCCTGATGGACGGCTACCCACGGGAGGTACGCGTGGGCCAGCCGGTGCTGGTGGTGGTGCTCGCCGCCGCCGGGGTGGTCGGGCTGCTCGCCAAGCTGGTCCGGGCCCTGCTCTCGGCCGGTTCCGGCACCGGCCGGCGCAGCTTCAAGGAACTCAAGAAGGGTCCGGAGTTCCTGGTCACCCCGATCCGGCTGCGTGACGCCGACGGCCGCACGTACGAGGTCGAACTGCACGGGCACCTGCCGCAGAGCGCACTGCACCCGGCCGATCACGTCCAGCTCACCCTGCGCGACCAGGGCGACCCGGACCTGGCACCGAAGATCGAACGGATCGTCAACCTGACCACCGGGCAACTGCTGCGCCCGCGTACCGCCACGATGTGGTCGCACCTCGGCCCGCCGCTGCTGCTCCAGGCCATGCTGGGCCTGCTGTTGCTCGCCGGGGTGGCCGCCTGCGCCACGCTGACCTGACCGGCAGCGGGCCCGGCGGACCTGCCCACCGGCGGGCCCGCCCGAGGTTTCCGCCCCGGCTGCGGTGGGCACCGCTGGCCGCATGTTCCCCGGATTCGCGCTGGACGAGATCGACGTCGGCCCGGTGCGGCTGCGGGTACGCCACGGCGGCTCCGGGCCGCCGTTGGTGCTGCTGCACGGGCATCCGCGTACCCACGCGACCTGGCACCGGGTGGCGCCCCGCCTCGCCGATTCGCACACCGTGATCTGCCCCGACCTGCGCGGCTACGGCGGCTCGTCGAAGCCGCCGAGCACGGCGGACCACGCCACGTACTCGAAGCGGGCGATGGCCGCCGACGTGGTGGGGTTGCTTGACGCGCTCGGCCACTACCGGGCGGCCGTGGTGGGTCACGACCGGGGGTCGTACGTGGCGATGCGCGCCGCCCTGGACCACCCGGAGCGGGTCAGCCACCTCGGCGTGCTCGACGGGATTCCGATCGGCGAGGCGCTGGCCCGCTGCGACGCCCGGTTCGCCGCCCGCTGGTGGCACTGGTTCTTCCTCGGTCAGCTCGGCAGGCCCGCCGAGCGGGTGATCAACGCCGATCCGGACGCCTGGTACGGCGGCTCCCCCGACGAGATGGGCCGGGCCGCCTACGACGACTATCGGCGGGCCATCCACGATCCGGCCACGGTGCACGCGATGTGCGAGGACTACCGGGCCGGTCTCGGGCCGGACCGGGCGGCCGACGACGCCGACCGGGCCGCCGGGCGGCGGATCGGCTGCCCGGTGCTCTTCTGCTGGTCCACCCGCGACGACATGGTCGAGCTGTACGGCGATCCGGCGGCGATCTGGCGGGACTGGGCCGACGACGTACGGGCCGCGCCGATCGAGTCCGGCCACCACATGGCCGAGCAGGCCCCGAAGCAGTTGGCCGAGACGGTGCGGGCGTTCCTCACCGGCACCGGGCCGGCGTGAGTCCGTTCCGCACCGGCACGGGCGTAAGTCCGTTCCTCACCGGCACCGGCACCGGGCCGGCACCGGGTCCGCCGGCCGGCTCGTGAGCTGGCGTGCGGTCAGGCGACCGGGGCCGGCTCGCGGGCCGGCTCGGCGACGTCGAGCATGCCGCGCCTGCGGGCCCAGCGCTCGAAGACCAGGGTGGCGAAGGGCGGCACCGCGCAGGCCAGCGCCACGACGGTGGCCAGCAGGCTCCACCGGTGCACCCGGGCCACGGCCAGCACCAGCACGCCGTACGCCACGAAGAGCGCGCCGTGGATCGGCCCGAAGACCTGCACCCCCACCTCGTTGCCGGGCGGGCCGTACTTGACCGCCATGCCGGCCAGCAGGCCGGCCCAGGAGATCGCCTCCGCGATCGCCGCCACCACGAACAGTCGGGTCACCTTCTCGCGCACGCCGGCCATGCTATCGGGCGCCGCCGGGTGGTTCGCGGCGTTCGGGGCGCCGACGCGACCGGCGTCACCCTACGGCGGCCGGAGCAGCCGCCGGGCCTGACCGCACGCCGCGGGTGAGCGCAAGCCGAATGGTGGACAACCGGGCGCTCGGAGCTGCGCCGAAAGGCATGGACGTGCGACGTTTGGGGTACCAGCGGTGACAGGGTGGTGACCATGGGCGAGCAAGTCGGCGTGCAGACCTTCAGCCGCCAGGATCGGGCCCGCTACCGGGAGAAGGTACGCCGTTGCCTCGACGTCTTCGCCGAGATGCTGCGCGAGTCCCGGTTCGACGTCGACCGGCCGATGACCGGGCTGGAGATCGAGCTGAACCTGGTCGACGAGGACTCGATGCCGGCGATGCGCAACGCCGACGTGCTGCGCGCGGTTGCCGATCCCAGCTTCCAGACCGAGCTGGGCCAGTTCAACATCGAGATCAACGTGCCACCTCGACGGCTGACCGGCATCGGCACCGCCGAGTTCGAGCAGGACGTACGGGCCAGCCTGAACTCGGCCGACGCGCGGGCCCGGACGGTCGGCGCGCAGCTGGTGATGATCGGCATCCTGCCCACCGTACGGCCCGAGCACCTGACCGCGGCCACGCTCTCGGCCAACCCCAGGTACACCCTGCTCAACGAGCAGATCTTCGCCGCCCGCGGTGAGGATCTGCGGATCGCCATCAACGGGGTGGAGCGGCTGTCGGTCACCGCCGACACCATCACCCCGGAGGCGGCCTGCACCAGCACCCAGTTCCATCTCCAGGTCGGCCCGAACCAGTTCGCCGACTACTGGAACGCCGCCCAGGCCATCGCCGGCATCCAGGTGGCGCTCGGCGCCAACTCGCCGCTCTTCTTCGGCCGGGAGCTGTGGCGGGAGACCCGGATCCCGCTGTTCCAGCAGGCCACCGACACCCGGCCCGAGGAGATCAAGACCCAGGGGGTACGCCCCCGGGTCTGGTTCGGCGAACGCTGGATCACCTCGGTGTTCGACCTGTTCGAGGAGAACGTCCGCTACTTCCCGGCGCTGTTGCCGGTCTGCGAGGAGGAGGATCCGGCCGAGACGCTCGCCGCCGGTGGGGTGCCGACGCTTGCCGAGTTGCGGCTGCACAACGGCACCGTCTACCGGTGGAACCGCCCGGTCTACGACGTGCTGCGGGGCCGCCCCCACCTGCGGGTGGAAAACCGGGTGCTGCCTGCCGGGCCGACCGTGCTGGACACCGTCGCCAACGGGGCGTTCTACTTCGGACTGGTCCGCGCGCTCGCCGAGTCGGACCGTCCGCTGTGGTCGCAGATGTCGTTCAGCGCCGCCGAGGAGAACCTCTACACCTGTGCCCGGCACGGCATCGACGCCCATGTCTTCTGGCCGGGCCTGGGCTACCTGCCGGTCACCGAGCTGGTGCTGCGCCGCCTGCTGCCGCTGGCCCATCACGGCCTGGACCGCTGGGGGCTGGACCCGGCCGAGCGGGACCGGCTGCTCGGCATCATCGAGCAGCGCTGCCTGACCGGCCGCAACGGGGCCAGCTGGCAGGTGGCGACGCTGCACCGGCTGGAGTCGACCGATCAACTCGACCGGCCGGAGGCGCTGCGCGAGGTGGTCCGGCACTACGTGGAGCTGATGAACTGCAACCGCCCCGTCCACGAATGGCCGATCCCCTGAACCACCCCCACTTCGGTCCTACCGCAGGGCGTTGAGGGTCAGTTCGGTGGCGTGGGCCAGCAGGGTGTCGTCGCGCTCGGCGTCCTTGTCGGCCTTGCTGGAGAGCACGGCCAGCACGATCGGGGCCCGGTCCGGCGGCCAGATCACGGCGATGTCGTTGCGGGTGCCGTAGCCACCGGAGCCGGTCTTGTCGCCCACCTGCCAGCCGTCCGGGGTACCGGCCCGGATCGTCTTGTCGCCGGTGGTGTTGCGCTTGAGCCAGTCGACAAGCACCACCCGGTCCTCGGCGGAGAGCGCGTCGTCCACGGCGTACGTCTTAAGCGAGCTGGCCAGTGCGCGGGGCGTACTGGTGTCGCGGGGGTCGCCCGGGGTCGCCTCGTTGAGTTCGGTCTCCCACCGCGCCGGCTCGCTGACCTCGTCGCCGATGTCGCGCAACACCTGCTTGAAGCCGTCCGGGCCGCCGAGCCGGTCGAGCAGCAGGTTGCCGGCGGTGTTGTCGCTGTAGCGCACCGCCGCGTCGGCGATCGCCCGCAGCGACATGCCGGTCTCGACGTGCTTTTCGGTGATCGGCGAGTAGGTCACCAGGTCGTCGCGGGAGTAGGTGACGATCCGGTCCAGTTCCTCGGTGGACGTCGCGGCGAGGACCGCGGCGGCGGCCAGGGCCTTGAACGTCGAGGCGTACGCGAAGCGCTCGTCGGCCCGGTGCTCGACGGTGCGGCCGGTGCCGGTGTCGAGGGCGTACACGCCGAGCCGGGCGTCGTACTGCTTCTCCAGCGGGGCGAAGTCGACGGCCACCGGAGCAGCGGACGGCGACGACGCGGACGGCGACGCGGCAGTCGGCGACGCCGGCGTGGCAGGGGTGCCGGGTGAGCAGCCGGCCAGCAGGCCGAGTGCCAGGGCGGCGGCGAGGGCGGAGATCCGGGTACGGCGGGTGGTGCTGGTCAAGACTGGTCCTTTCGTCGGTCGTGCCGGCGTCCCGGAGGCCTTCCCGGGTGGCCGGTACCCAGGCTCGCAGCGCTCGTCCATGCTGTCGAAGACACCGAGGGCGATACTGATGCCGTTCCGGCATAGAATCCCGACATGGATCTGGTGGCGGCCTGCCGGGCGTTCGTGTCGGTCGGCGAACACGGCAGCTTCACCGTCGGCGCCTCCGTCGCCCGTATCCCCCAGTCGGTGGCGAGTCGCCGGGTCGCCGCGCTGGAGCAGCACCTCGGTGGTCGGCTCTTCGACCGCACCTCGCGCAGCGTCACGCTCACCCCGTTCGGGCGGGACATGCTCCACTCCGCCCGGCGGATCGTGGACCTGGCCGAGGCGATGGAGCACGACGCCGAACGGGCCCGGCTGCGCCCGTTCCGGCTGGCCGTGCCGGCGGTCTGCGCGCCACGGTCGCTGGCCGGCCTGGTGGTCGAGGCCCGCCGGCACGAGCTGAACCTGGAACTGCGTCGAGCCGAGCCGGCGGAACGGGCCCGGCTGCGCCAGAGCTTCGAGGTGCGCGCCGCGCTGGTCTGCGTACCCCCGGACGAGGCCGCGTGGCGGGTGCCGCTGGGGCTGGCGAGCGGCACCGACCCGGGTGTCGAGGTGGTGCATCTGGAGACGCTGCGCGCGCCGCGAGCCGACCGGCGGACCCGACGGCGCCGGGTCTGGATCTCGGCGGAGGACGACGTGCCGCACGTCCGTGACCCGCTGACCCGGCTACGCGACGCCGTCGGGCTGCGACCGGCCCAGGTGGCGATCTCGGCCTCCATTGTCGACGCCACCGCCGAGGCGCTCGGCGGCACCGACCTGATGCTCTGCTCGCCCGCCGAGGCCGGCGAACTCGGGCTGCACTGGCGGCCCCTCGGCGAGCTGCGGCCGGTCCGCGGCTACCAGGTGACCGCCGGCGTACGCGAGGACGCCGAGCGGCTACGCGGCGCGCTGCACGCCGCCATCGGCCGGTGCCTCGGGGCGCAGGATCAGGTGCCCGGGGAGCGCCCGGAGCACGGCTGGCGGGAGCCAACATGACGGTGACGGTCGGTCGGCTGCTCCGCGCAGCTCGGGAAACGCTGCGCGAGGCCGGGCTGCGCGGCTGTGTCCTGGTCCGCGACCTCGACACCGGCGACGAGCTGGGGCTCGACACCGACGTCGTCCTCCCGGTCGCGTCGCTGGTGAAGGTGCCGCTCGCGGTGGCCACCGTGGATCGGATCGAACGCGGCGAACTCGACGGCGCCACCGCGGTCACGGTGGCGCCCGGCCGGGTGCGGACACCGGGTCCGACCGGGCTGAGCCGGTTTCGGCACCCGGCCACCGTGGCAGTCGACGACCTGCTCTATCTCAGCATGGCGATCAGTGACGAGGGCGCCTCGGACGCGCTGTTCACCCTCACCCCGCCGACGGAGGTCGCCGCCGCGCTGCGCCGCTTCGGCGTCGAGGGGATCAGCGTCCGGCACCGCACCCGGGACCTGACCGACACGCCGGCCGAGCGGTTCGCCCCGGACGAGGTACACCTCGCGCACTCCCTCGCCGCGTCCGCGACCACCGCCGGGCAGGGCCATCCGGTCCCCCAGCTCGACGTGGGCCGGGCCAACGCCGGCTCGGCGGGCGCCTTCGTCGAACTGCTGCACGCCCTGTGGCGCCCGTCGCGCATCCCGGTGCCGGTCGCCGCCCGGGTACGCGAGCTGATGGGCGACAACCTGCTGCGGCAGCGGCTCGCCCCGGACTTCAGCTCCGACGCCTCCCGCTGGTCGTCGAAGACCGGCACCCTGCTCAACCTGCGACACGAGGTGGGCGTGGTGGAACACAGCGACGGGCAGGCGTACGCGGTGGCCGCGCTGAGCGAGTCGACGGTGCCGGCGGCCGTGCAGCCGCAGGCGGAGGCGGCGCTGGCGCAGGTGGCGCGGGAGCTGCACGACGCCCTCCGGGCCACCCACCGCTGACCCACCGGGTACGGCGGATCGCCGGTGGCGCCGCTGGTCACTGAGCCGCCCTCGGCCCAGGCCGTCGTCCGCCGCCACCGGGATCGGCGGTCAGCCGCCGGCGAGCAGGTGCTTGCGCTCGGTCTCGATCGCGCCGAGGCTGGCGTGGTCCCGGGCGGCCCGCTGGGCCAGCCGGACCCGCACGTCGCCCACCAACCGCCGGCACTGCTCGATGTGCTGCCTGGCCTGCTTGATCCGCTCCCGTACCGCGAGGTCGGTGAAGATGTTGTCGAACCAGATGTCGACGAACCGGGTCAGGCTGCCGACGGCCAGTCGCGGTGCGATCACGTCGATGCCCGGCACATCGGCGAGTTCGGTGCGCAGCGCGGCCAGGCACCGCTCGGCGCGGGCGGCGGCCTGCGCCGCGTCGTCCAGGCGGGAGTGTTTGATCGCGCTGCTCACCATCCCACCGCCGAAGAAGGTGTCGTAGGTCGACCAGCCGGAGGCGCTGTCCAGCTTGTGTTGCACCTGTTCCAGGGCTTCCTGGGCGGCGCGGGCGGCCTGCTCGGCCTCGCCCACCTCACGCAGCTCGCCGGTGAGCCGTCCGCGCTGGTCGGCCAGGGCCAGCAGCCGTGCAGCGCGCGGGTCGCCGGTGCCGGTCAGGTGCCGTTCCTTCGCGTCGAGCACGTCGGCGTACGCGTCCGGGGCTCCGGCGAGCTGATCGAGCCGCGCGCACACGGCCTCGTGCTCCCGCCGCAGCGCGTCGAGGCGGGCCGCGGCCTCGGCCGCGCGGTAGCGTGCGGCGTCGGCCTCGGCCCGTTCCCGGGCCAGCAGGTCGTTCCGCGCGCCGCGCAGCGAGGCCAGCACCCGGGCCAGTGAGAGGCCCTCCAGCCGGGCGACGTCCTTCTCCTCGTCCACGCACTGCTCGCGCAGTTGCGCGACCCGGTCGGCCAGTTCGTCGATCCGGGCGCGCAGGTCCGCGACCCGGTGCGTGGTCACCTCGTACTCGCGCAGCGCCTCGGCCGCCAGGGAGAGCCGGTGTTCGATGTCGTCGGTCACTGATCCATTGGACGAACCCGACGCAAGGGCACCGCCGTGCCGACCCCGGGATCGCGGTCCACGGCCGGCCGCCAGCTCGGGCCATCGGGCGGCTCGACGCCGTCACCCTGCACCAGGTGGCGCGGTAGCCACCCTCCGCCGGGGCCGACCAGCCGTACTCGTCCGCAGTGCTCTCCGACGCGGAGGGATGTAAAAGTTTCTAGACATGAAGTCGAAGATGTCTTACTCTTCGTGTGTCAAGGATTCTTTACATCGGGAGCCGGTCATGACGCACGAGGAGAAACGCGCCTGGACCATGCTGGTGGTCAGCCTGGTCGCCTACGTCGGCTACGCGGTCGTGCTGCTGAACCGGGCCGAGGGCGGCTCGCTGGCCGCGACGCCGTACGCCGCCGCGATGCTCTGGACGATCGGCGGGGCCATGGTGGCGAGCATCCTGGCCGAGATCGGCATGGGCGTGCTGAACCCACGAGCCTCCCGGGTCACCGACGACCGGGACCGGGAGATCGGACGGCTCGGTGACCGCGTCGGGCAGGCGTTCGTGGTGATCGGCGCGGTGTCGGCGTTGCTGATGGCGATGGCGCAGTGGCACTGGTTCTGGATCGCCAACGTGATCTACCTGTGCTTCGTGCTCTCGGCAGTCGTCGGTTCGCTGGCCAAGGTGATCGCATACCGCAAGGGCGTGCCGCAGTGGTGAAACCGACCCGCGTCACCAACAACATCCGGGCGCTGCGCTTCGCCCAGAACGAGATGACCCAGGCCGAACTCGCCGACCGGGTCGGGGTGACCCGGCAGACCGTCATCGCCATCGAACAGGGTCGCTACTCCCCCTCGCTGGAGATGGCCTTCCGGATCTCCCGTGTCTTCGGCGTACGGCTCGACGAGGTGTTCCAGTATCCCGAGGAGGCATCATGAAGGCCATCGTGTACCACACCTACGGCACGACAGACGTACTCCGGCTGCGCGACGTGGAGCGGCCGAGCATCGGCGACGAGGAGGTGCTGGTCGCGGTGCGCGCCGCCGCGGTCGACCCCGGAGTGTTGATCTTCATGGCCGGGCGCCCCTACCTGGTGCGACTCGCGGCCGGGCTGCGCCGACCCCGGGTGCCGGTACTCGGCCGGGACCTGGCCGGCGTGGTGACCGAGGTCGGCCCCCGGGTGACCCGATTCCGGCCCGGCGACGAGGTGTACGGCACCTCCCTGCGCGGCTCGTACGCCGAGTTCACCGCCACCCACCAGAAGCGGCTGGCCCGCAAGCCGGCCAGCCTCTCCTGCACGCAGGCCGCCGCCATGCCCGTCTCCGGGATGACGGCGCTGCGTGCGGTCCGCGACAGCGGCCAGGTGCGCCCGGGTCACCGGGTGCTGGTCATCGGCGCGTCCGGCGGCGTCGGTTCGTACGCCGTGCAGATCGCCAAGGCGTACGGGGCGACCGTGACCGGCGTCTGCGCCCCGGAGAAAACCGGATTCGTCCGCTCCCTCGGCGCCGACGACGTCCTCGACTACACCCGTGCGGAGGTCGACCGGGACGGCCCGGTCCACGACGTGGTCATCGACACCGGCGGCAACCGCCCACTGTCGCTGCTTCGGCGCGCACTCACCCCGCGCGGAACGCTGGCGCTGGTCGGCGGCGACTGGACCAGAGGTCCGCTGCTCGGCGGATACGGCCGACAGATACTCGGGGCACCGCTGCTGTCGACAGTCGCCCGCCAACGGCTGCGCGCCGTCAGCGCGGTGGAACGCACCGAGGATCTCGACGAGTTGAATGACCTCGTCGGATCCGGTGCGCTGACCCCACCGGTCGACCGCAGTTATCCGCTCGCCGAGGCTGCGGAGGCGCTCCGTCACTTCACCGAAGGGCGACCGGCCGGCAAGGTCGTCATCACCGTATGAGCAGCACGGCCAGCACGCCGCGACCGGTCAACTCCCGGTGACCACCTCGTTTCCGGCGAGGCTCTCGGTGCGCTGGCCGATCAGCGTGCGCAGGCTCTCCGCATCGCTGCCGGCCGCCGCCGCGTCGTACCCGTCGACGGTGGCCAGCACGCTGGTGATGGCGTCGACCGCGTCCAGCGCCGCACCGCTTGCGTACACCTCCTGGTAGAGATCGCGGTACGCCTCCTCGTACACCTGCTTGAACTTCTCGCTGGCCAGGAAGCGCTCCTTGAGCTTGTGTCCGCTGCCACCCGGTCCCGCATTTCCACCCGGTCCCGCATTCCCACCCTGGTCGGTGCCGCCGGCGCGACTGCGGCCGCCCTGGTTCCCGCCGCCCCGGAAGGCGCCGCCCCCACCGAGGCGGCCCTGCTCGTGCGGTCCCTGTGCGGCGTCCCCGCTGAACGCGAGGTTGTAGTCCCACCCGATGACTGTGAACTTCTTCGAGGTCAGGTCGTACCAGAGGTAGTAGTTGCGGCCCGGTCCGGACATGTCGTCGAAGTTGAGCAACAGGTTCTGCCACGCCACGTAGCGGGCAAAGGACTGGACGTCGACCCGGTCGGCGAGTTGCTCGTCGAACTCGGCGTCACTGGCGCCGTCAACCCATCTGATCAGGTCGATGACCGGTTGCAGGTCCTGGCTGCCCTTCATGGTGATCTGCTTGAAGTCGTCGGCATACTCGGTCTGGTCGTCACCCTGGTCGGTGAACTGACTGGTGGCCAGGGACTTGTAGAGCACTCCGGCACCGTCGAAGTCCTCGGCGAAATGTTCGTCGGGATGTTCCACGATCAGCCGGGCCGTGGTGGGCCGGTCGTTGACGGTGAAGCTGGTGTAGGCGTACTCCTGGGCCACCTCGCCGGCGGTGGCGAGCAGGTCGAGGGTGACCGCCTCGTTGAGCACTGTGGAGCCGCCGCCCATGCCGGCCACCCGCACCGCGATCTCCCGATGGCCCTGGTACCGGCGGCCGTCGACGTACTCGTCGAAGCGGATCAGCCACGGCAGCGTCTCCGGCTCTTCCGCCTTCAGCGAAGCCTGGCCGAATCCGCCGCGCCGCGCATCACCCTGCGGCGCGTCACCCTGCGGCGCATCGCCCTGCGGCGCATCACCCTGCGGCGCATCACCCTGCGGCGCGTCGCCCTGCGGCGCATCGCCCCGCTGGCCGGTGTTCCGGCCAGCCTCGGGACGGGCACCGCCCGGCTGACCCTGGCCACCCGGCCCGCCATTGCGCTGTGGAGTCTCGCCGTTGCGGCTCAGGCCGCGCAGCGTGGAGTTGCCCTTGAGCCGGATCCCCACGCTGCGGATCGTGGTGCCGTCGATGACCAGATCGGCCTCGACGTACTCCTTCTCCCCCTCGTCGTAGAAGGCGTCCAGCATGCGTTCGTAGTCGGCGTCGCGGAACGACAGCTCGATGCGGTGCGCCACGGTCTCGTCGAAGAGGTCGACCGTGCCGAGGACGTTCTGGGTGACCACGTCGCCGCCGGCGGCGCTGCTGCTCACGTAGGGGCGGATGCGGACCGTGCTGAACGTGACCGTGAGCACCAGCAGGAACACCAGACAGCCGGCCAGGAACCGCCAGTAGTGCCGGATCCGGATCGGGATCCGATGACGCCACCGCATCAGAGATCCGTCTGGTCGTAGCCGGTCAGTACGGTCACCCGCTGGCCACCGGTCCGTTCGGCCAACGCGTTGATCAGCTCACCGGGCTCGGTGCCCTTCTTGAGTCGCACGGTGTACATGAGCTCGGTGAGCGCGCCGCCCCGGATCGTCTCCATGCTTACCAACTCGAACTCGCTGGTGAACCGGATCAGCACGTCCTGGATGTACTCGGTGTAGTTGCCGGTCGGCGGCACCTGCACCTTGACCACCTGCCGCTGGACGTTTGAGGCGAACCAGTTGAAGCGGTACATCAGCACGATGATCAGGCTGATCGCGACGGCGGCCACCACGGCCAGCACATAGAACCGGGTGCCGCAGGCCATCCCCACGCCCATCACCAGGAAGATGAACCCGACGTCGCGGGTCTCCTTGATCGCGTTGCGGAAGCGCACCACGGACAACGCCCCGACCAGGGCGAAGGCCCGAGCGATGTTTGAGCCGACAACGAGCATGATCAGCGAGATGAGCATGCCGAGGATGACGAGCGTCTGCACGTACGACTGGCTGTACGAGACATTGCGGTGGGTGAACCGGTAGACCCACCCGATCATCGCGCTCAACAGGAACGACAGCGACAGAGCCAGGGCTATGTCGCCGACGCTGAACGTGCCGGAAAGATCCTGAAACTCGAACGGCATGGGACTCAGACCTCGCTTCTCGCGTAGCTGGGGACCGGCGCCGCGGCGGCCGGGAAGGTGTCGGCCGGATCGTCGGCGACGTGGTACAGGGAACGAGGCACCCGGCCGAACGCCTCGACGCTCTGGCAGTACTTCGACATCCGGACGACGGAGAGGTTCGAGCGGGCGGTCAGGTCGGTGAGCCAGTACGGCACCCGCTCATTGGCCTTGATCTCCAGCACGGAGAATTTCGACGGCACGATGAGCCGGTTCTCGGCGTCCGCGCCGAGGTGGAAGTCGCGGTCCCGGCCGCGTACCCGGTGGTCGAGGGTGACCCGCAGGCCGACGTCGGAGTCCCGGCCGACGAACGCCTCCCGCTGGTAGCCGGTCATCGCCACCGGGCGCAGGTCCAGGCCGCAGAGCAGTTCGAGCACCTCGTCGAGGAAGGCCCGCTGTTCCGGGGCGTGCTCGACCAACTGCCGCCGGTCGCAGAGGTCGCGAGCCAGCCGGTACGGCAGGGCCACCCGGCGCTTCTGGGTGACCCGGTTGACCCGCTGCTTGATCTCGACGTGCACGACGGTGTCGTCGCTGATCGTGGACCGGTCGCCGTAGTGCCGCACTCGCAGCTTGCGGCGGAACTTCAGCCCCTCGATCTTCTCCCAGTAGAAGCGCAGCTGGGCGGTGTCGTAGTAGACGCTCCACACGCCGTACCCGGTGACGCCGCCGTGGCTGTCGCGGTCCATCCGGGCGGCGAACAGGTCGCGCAGCGCCGGCACGTCGTCGGTCGGCACCAGATACTTGATCTCGTACCGGTTGAAGGCGTACAGCCGGTTGGGTCCACGTAGTGCATGCCCGACCTGGTCGTCACGGGGCTGGGTCTGCTGGAGCCGTGCGCGCATGTGCTGGCCGATCTCGTCGGAGACAGGGACCAGCCGATGCAATCAGGCGAGGTTATGAATCAGCTTTGGATTCCGGATGAACCAGCGGTGAATGACCGTCGGCCGGGCGACGCCTCGGGGCGCGTCCGGCCAACCCGGTCAGTCGACGCCGAACTCCATCGCGGCGCGGTCGAGCGCCTCGTCCTCCGCCGTGGCCACGCCCCGGGAGGCGATGGCCTCCGCGCCGCCCTGCGGCATCGCGCCGATCAGCCCGGTCGAGGCCGCCTGCGCGGCGCCGACCACCCGCTGCGGGGCGCCACCGACCATGCCAAGGCCCGCGTACTGCTCCAGCTTCGCCCGCGAGTCGGCGATGTCCAGGTTGCGCATGGTGAGCTGGCCGATCCGGTCGGAGGGGCCGAAGGCCGAGTCCTCGGTACGCTCCATCGACAGCTTGTCCGGGTGGTAGCTGAACGCCGGCCCGGTGGTGTCCAGGATCGAGTAGTCCTCGCCCCGGCGCAGCCGCAGCGTCACCTCGCCGGTGACCGCCGTGCCGACCCAGCGCTGCAACGACTCGCGCAGCATCAGCGCCTGCGGGTCCAGCCAACGCCCCTCGTACATCAGCCGCCCCAGCCGGCGACCCTCGTTGTGGTAGTTGGCCAGGGTGTCCTCGTTGTGGATGGCGTTGACCAGCCGCTCGTACGCGGCGTGCAGCAGCGCCATGCCGGGCGCTTCGTAGATGCCCCGGCTCTTCGCCTCGATGATCCGGTTCTCGATCTGGTCGGACATGCCCAGCCCGTGCCGGCCGCCGATGGCGTTGGCCTCCAGCACCAGGTCGACCGCGCTGGCGAACTCCTTGCCGTTGATGGTGACCGGGCGACCCTGGTCGAAGCCGATGGTGACGTCCTCGGTGGGGATCTCCACCGACAGGTCCCAGAACCGGACGCCCATGATCGGGTTGACGGTCTCGATGCCGGTGTCAAGGTGCTCCAGGGTCTTCGCCTCGTGCGTGGCACCCCAGATGTTGGCGTCGGTGGAGTACGCCTTCTCGGTGCTGTCCCGGTACGGCAGGCCGCGTTCCAGCAGCCACTCCGACATCTCCTTGCGCCCACCCAGCTCGGTGACGAAGCTGGTGTCCAGCCACGGCTTGTAGATCCGCAGCTGGGGGTTGGCCAGCAGGCCGTACCGATAGAAGCGCTCGATGTCGTTGCCCTTGAAGGTCGAGCCGTCGCCCCAGATCTGGACGTCGTCCTCGATCATCGCCCGCACCAGCAGCGTCCCGGTGACCGCCCGCCCCAGCGGGGTGGTGTTGAAGTACGCCCGCCCACCGGACCGGATGTGGAAGGCACCGCAGGTCAACGCCGCCAGCCCCTCCTCGACCAGGGCGGCTCGGCAGTCGACCAGCCGGGCCAGCTCGGCGCCGTAGTTGAGCGCGCGGCCGGGCACCGACGCGATGTCGGGCTCGTCGTACTGGCCGATGTCGGCGGTGTACGCACAGGGCACGGCGCCCTTGTCGCGCATCCACGCGACCGCGACCGAGGTGTCGAGGCCGCCGGAGAAGGCGATGCCGACACGTTCACCGGTGGGCAGGGAGGTCAGAACCTTGGACACAAGGAAGAGTATGCACCACCCCGCATACCCATGCAACCCGACTGCGAAAGGCGAGGCCCGCTGGTCAACGCCGTGGACAGCGAGGAGGGCTCCTGACGTGGCGCGGGCGCGACGACTCTGGGGCGAGTTCGCCGGCCGACGATGCCGAGGAGTGCGGGCTGACCGAGATCACCTCCACGGCCTTCGTCATCCGCGCCGGTACCCGCGTCGTGGCGGCGGCCGGCTACCGGCACTGGCCGGGGCAGGTGGCTCACCTGAGTGTGCTGACCGCGCCGGAGCGGCGTGGGCGTGGCCTGGCCCGGATCGTCGCAAGCGCGGCGGTGGCGGAGAGCCTGGCCAACCGGATGCTGCCGCAGTGGCGGGCCCGACCGGAACCGTCGCGTCGGGTGGCCCGGGCGCTCGGCTTCCGCGAGTTCGGCGCCCGACTGAGTGTGCGGATCGGCAGCCGACCCCTCCCGCAACACGGACCGCCGGGACGTCACAGATCCGCTCCGGCCGGGGTCTGATGCCCGGAACCGGCAGTCGAGGAGGAGCGATGACCAGGATCCCCAGAACTGAGATCACCGGCGTCAAGGGCGCCCTGGTGAAGCGGCTGGCCAAGAGGATGCTCGGCGAGGTGCCCGAGCCCCTCGGCGTGATGTGGCACCACCAACCGGTGCTCGCCGCCACCATGGGCCTGGGCCGCAAAGCCAACAAGTGGAACGAGTGCGACAAGGATCTGAAGTCGTACGCCCACATGGCGGTGGCGTCCCTGGTCGGCTGCTCGTTCTGCCTCGACATGGGCTACTTCCAGGCCCGCAACGAGGGGCTCGACCTGGTCAAGGCCCGTGAGATTCCCCGGTGGCGCGAGTCGGAGGTCTTCACGCCGCTGGAGCGTGACGTCCTGACGTACGCCGAGGCGATGTCGCAGACGCCGCCGACGGTCACCGACGAGCTTTCCGGCCGACTGCTCAAGCGGCTCGGCACCCCGGCACTGATCGAACTCACCGCGTTCGTCGCGGCGGCGAACCTCGCCGCGCGGATGAACGTCGCGCTCGGCATCGAGGCGCAGGGTTTCGCCACCTCGTGCGGCCTACCGCCGCTGGCCGGATCGTCCGGCACGCCGTCGCGGACCGAGTCACCCGACACGCCGTTGCGGGCCTGAGCAAACGAGCCGACCAGGTCGATCGGCCGGCGGACGCGCAGCGACGCGCCCGCCGGCCCAGACCCCAACCAGCTCACCATCAGGCACGAATCGACTACTTTCGGCACATGACCTGGACCGAGCCGGCCGTCTGGTACGCCAACCTGGCTGCCTTCCATGCCTCCGCCGGCGCCCTCATCACCGACCCGGCCGGTAACGTCCTGCTGGTCAAGCCCACCTACCGCGACCACTGGGCCTTCCCCGGCGGGGGTGTGGAGGCGGACGAGTTCCCGCATCACGCCTGCGCCCGCGAGGTCGAGGAGGAGTTGGGCATCATCCTGGCCGTCGGCGAGCTGCTCGTGGTCGACTGGGTGCCGCCGGAGTCCCCCCGCCCACGGTCCCTCATCCACTTCACCTTCGACTGCGGCACACTTACCGGCACGGAACGCTTCGAGCTGCCGGAAGACGAGGTGGCCGAGGCCGCCTACTTCCCGCCGACCAAGGCCGAGCAGCTCCTCCCCGGCAACGTGGCGCCACGGATCCGCGCCGCCCTACGCGCCCGGTCCCGCCGCACCCCCCTCTACCTCCCCCACACCCACCCCCGTCGCCCCCAACCCCGTCGCCCCCAACCCCGTTGATCATGAAGTTGTAGTCACCCCGCCCGGCGTGTCATGACAACAACTTCATGGTCAACGCCGGGCAGGCGGGGGGTGGGGGTGGGGGTGGGGGGCGGGCGAGGGGGCAGGGTGGTTGCCTTTTCGTACGGTCTTGCGGGGCAACCTCGATGTTCCGGCTTGGCCCCACCATTTGAGAGTGGGCGTAGCTCGTCAGCACGAAGCGGCGACTCGTGGCCCCGCGCCACGGGGTCCTGGCACCAACCGGCCCAGTGCGCTCTCGCCGCTGCTGACCTTGCAGCGCGCCGCCGGCAACGCCGCGGTGACCGCAATGGTGCAGCGCTGCGGCCCACGCCCTTGCGATTGTGCGAACGAACCGGCAGAGGAGCACACGACCAAGACGCCTCTGCAACGTACGCCGAACCAGGTGCTGCTCTTCCGGCAGACGACGATGCCCTCCGGCGGCGGCCCGCACGGAGGCGACAGGTGTCTTGACCTGTTGCAGATCATCATCGAGCTGCTCGACGAGGTCGCGAAGCGCTTCCGCGACGCGCAGGACGACCCGCACGACCTGTTCAGGTTCCACCGTCACCGTAACGAGGCACATCCCGAACACGGCTCGTGGGACGGACACCGGGACAAGTTCCATGAGAAAAGGGATGAGCTTCGACGCCGGATCGCCGAGTGGGAGGCGGACGACGACTGCGGAGGTTTCCGCCTGTCCCAACAGCAGCAGGAAGACCTGAGTGAAGCCCGGGAGTTCGGCGCGAAAGATTTCCCGACCAAGCCGGCACGCGCCCTGCGCGAGGCCGAGGAGTCGGAACAGGAGTCCATCTGGGACAAGCTGCGCAGACCGCTGCCGGACTGGGTGGTCAACACGCTGATAGCGCTTGGCATGTTCGCGTTGGCGGTCGTCCTCGTGGTCGCCTTCGCCACCGGAGTCGGCGAGATCGCCATGGCCGTGGCCGGTGTCGGGCTGGTGCTCGGCCTGGCCATCAAAGCCGCAGCACGCGCCGCCGGGGTCCGCGACACGTCACACGAAGCGTGAACTGGACGACGCTGGTTCCGTGCCGACCAGGGACAGGCGGCGGTCCGTGGCAGACTCGGGCCGCATGAGGCGTTTCCGCTCCTGGGACGGTACCGAACTGGCGTATCGGGTGGTCGGCGCCGGGAAGCCACTGGTCTGCATCCCCGGTGGCCCCGGCCAGGCCGCCGAGTACCTCGGCGAGTTGGGCGGCCTCAGCGATCATCGGACGCTGTTCCTGCTGGACAACCGGGGCACCGGTGGCTCGCCGGCACCGCAGGATCCCGGCACGTACCGCGTTGACCGGCTCGTCCGGGACGTCGAGGCGTTCCGCGAGCACCTCGGGTTGGAGCGGATGGATCTGCTCGGGCACTCGGCCAGCGGCGGAACCGGTCTGCTGTACTCGGCCGAGCATCCGCACCGGCTCGATCGGCTCGTGCTGGTCGCACCGTCCCTGCGCGTCGTTGACATGCAGTCTGACCTGGGCGTGGCCGAGGTGTTGGCGCGGCGGGCACACGAGCCCTGGCACGCCGACGCGGTCGCCGCCCTGCACGCCGAGGCCACCTCACCGCAGGAACTGGAGCGGTATCGCTGGCTGGCGGCACCGCTGCTGTACGGGCGGTGGAGCGCTGCGGCTCAGGCACAGGCCGCCGCCGAACCCGCCCAGTTCTCCGAGCCGGCGACGGAGGGCTTCTACGCCGGCTTCGACCCGGATCCCACGCTGCCGGAACGGCTCGCGGCATCGGCGGTGCCGGTGCTCCTGGTCGCTGGCGAGTACGACATCTGGCCGACGTGCGCCGCCCTGCGCGAACTGGCCGCGCTGCTCGGCCAGGCCGACCTGGCGGTGCTGCCGGAAACTGGCCATTTTCCCTGGGTGGACGACCCGGCCACCTTCGTGGCCACCGTGCACGGCTACCTCGCGGACCGTCAGCCGGGAACGTAGCTCGGCGGCCGGAAGCCGTCGTCGGAGCGGTCGAGAGTGGACTCGATCAACCCAGGGATGATTGTCGGCATGCGGGAAACGGTCGCCATCGCGCTGATCACGTCACTCTCCACGCTGACCGCCGCCGGGCTCACCGGGCTGGTCACCGCGCGGACCGTGCGCCGGCAGGTCGCCGGGCAGCTCGCCGCCGCCCGGGAGGAACGCGCCGAGCAGCGTACGCTCCGCCGGCAGCAGGCACGACGGGAGACGTACGTGCGCTTTCTGGCCGCCTGCGACCGGGCGTACCGGGCGTTGGACACCGGCTGGGTCGGTGCGGAGACCGCGCCGGGCGAGGACCCGCCGTACCC
Organism: Micromonospora sp. PRAS1; assembly: GCF_059553435.1. NCBI lineage: Bacteria > Bacillati > Actinomycetota > Actinomycetes > Micromonosporales > Micromonosporaceae > Micromonospora > Micromonospora sp. PRAS1. Next base: position 20,234 of record NZ_JCANNB010000030.1, on the reverse strand, counting down.
GGCGCTGCGCGCGCTCGACGAGGCGTACAACCTGGTGCTGTTGGCTGGGCCGGACCCGGTCGCCGAGGCGGCCGGGCGCACCGTGCGCAGCATCAACGAGGAGTACGCCCAGCAGCGCCAACTCCACCGGGAGCAGGCCACGGAGCCGGCCGTCCTGGCCACCCGCCACCGCCCCGAGCACCTGGCCGCACTCCGAGACCGTGCCACCCACCGCAACGCCTTCACCACCGCCGCCCGCACGGCCCTCGACCCCAGCTGACCCGTTGATCATGAGGTTAGCGGCGAAGTCGATCTCCCCAACTGCCGTCAACCTCATGGTCAACAGCGTTCGGCAGCCTGAAGCTCACTGCTCCCGGAGGAGCCGGAATCCGAGGTCGTCGTTGCGTACGAAACACTGACCGCGCCCCCGGTAGGCCGCCCGGGCGCGCACCCAGTGATGGCGCCACGACCCGCCGCGACAGATTCGGACCGCACCCGGATCATCGGAGCCGGGTCGCTCGTCCCGATGTGGGTACGGCGTCGCCGGGCTGGCCGTCCACTCGAAGACGTTGCCCGACAGATCGTGACAGCCTGCTGCGGAGACGCCGTCCGCGAAGACTCCGACCGGCGTGGTGGTGCGTACGTGCAGTTCGAAGGTGTTCGCCGCCCACGGGTCGAACGAGTCCCCGTAGGGAAACGCACGGCCGCCGGAGGCGGCTGCCGCCTCCCACTCGTACTCGGACGGTAGCCGGATGACATTCCCGGTGACCTCGGACAACCAGGCGCAGTATGCCTCGGCCTCGTAGACGCTGACCCCGACCACCGGTTGGCCAGGTTGGTTGAGTCGACTGTCATCCCAGTAACCGGGCGCCCGTGGTGGCCCGGAACCGTAGATCGCGGCGAGCGCGTCGGTGATCTCGACGTCGGACATGGCGGTGAGTTTGACCATGCTGACGGCCTGGTGCAGGGTCGCGGCGCCGGTGCGCAGCATCTCGACGGGCAGTTGCGGATGACGGCGGAGGTTGTCCCGCTTCTTGATCCACTCGGCGGCGATGATCTCGGCGAGTCCCTCGCCACGACGCCAGCGCCGGGCCGCGCCCGTACGCCACCAACGATCGTCCCGGTAGCCGCCGGCCGCGATGAAGCTTGCGTACTCCGCGTTGGTGACCGGGGTCCGGGCGAGTTCGAAGCTCGGCAGGGGCACCGCGTGCACGGGCCGTTCCAGCGGATAGGGGCTGTCCTCCGCCCCAATCCGCCAGGTGCCGGCCGGGATGGTCGCGAACCTGGGCAGGAAAGCGGTGCCGCCGTCGGTGTCGATCGGGATCAGCCGGGGATCACCGACGCCGGCCAGGGCATGCGCCATGTCGATCCGGGCCCGCAGATCCTGCGCCGGGTCTTCGGTCGCGGTGACAAGCGCCGCCGCGACCTGTCGCCGGAGTTCCGGCGTGACGGCGACATCGCTGGCCGCGGCGCACCTGCCGGCCAGCGCCGGGTTCACCGTCAGGACCGCACGGACGAACGCGTCCGGGTCAGGAGCGAGCGCGGCGGCCATGGTGGCCGTCTCCTCCCAACCCGTGGTGGGTAGCGGCGGCAACGGCTCGCCCGGAGCCAGTTCCGCGATCGCCACCGGCAGGGCAGGGCTCACCTGATCAGCCCGGGTCGGTACGGCCAACAGGTCCAACTCGTGGCCCCGGGCAAGCTGACGAGCAGCGAAGAACTCCTGCAACAGTTGATGGAAGAAGCGGACGGAGTGGTCCCGCTCGTCGAGGATTCCCGTGTCGAAGCCGACCTGCATGGATGCCTCGGCCAATCGAGCCATTCCGTTGAGCAGGTCGAGGGCGGTGTCGTAGTCGACCACCACAGCGCCCTTGTCGGCGCCGCTCTTGGCGCGCTGCATCTGATACGCCAACCTTGTCAGCGCGGGGATCAGATGACCACGCTCCGGCAACCAGTTACGGTCACCACTGTGTTCGCGAAGCTGCCGCTGTTCCCGCTCGGTGAGGATCGCGGGATCGGTGAGTCGCCGATTGCCGGCGAGGATCTCTCGACGGAGCAGTTCGCGGACCATGGTCTGGAAGGCGTCGGCGCGACCGACCGGCACGGTGCCGATCGCCCGGACCTGGTTGACCAGCAGCCGCAACATGTACGGCGTGCGATAGAAGGAGAGAATCCGCTGATCTCGGGTGAGCACGCCGGTCACCAGGTCGGCGTGCTCGGGCAGGTTGACCCGCACGTACGCCAACACCTGGTCGCGGCTCATGGGTTCGAGCCGGATATGCGGTACGCCGACATCCTTGCTGGAGAGCATGGCGCCGTAGTCCAGGGTGCGGCAGCTGAAGACGGCGAGGTTGCCCGGCACGTCGCGGATGTGCTCGTAGAGGAAGAAGCGCCAGGCAGCCACCCGGCGACGTAGATCCGCCTGGTCGGTGTGGGCAAGCTCGTTCAGCCCGTCGAGCAGCAGCAACAGGCGCCCGCCGGCCAGATGATCGCGGAACGGTGCCAGGTGGGGGTTCCGGATCGCCCACCGTTGCTCCAGCCACTGCACCGGCGTCGGTGGGTCGTCACTGCCGTAGCCGTACTCGGCCAGGGAAACGGCGAACGGAATCACCGCATTGTCCGGATCGATCAGCCCGTCCCGGGCGATGTCCATCTCCAGCCGCCGCAACAGCGTGGTCTTGCCCGCCCCTGGGGCGCCGAGCAGCACGTACGCGAATGATTCGGCACCGGTGACCAGCTCACGCAGATCGGTGCTCTCGCGGGTGCTGGGCGCGGCCACCCATCGGTCCGGGGCGTCGGTTCCTTCGTCGAGCACCAGGGTCAGCCGGATGAACCGACGATCCAGCTGGTACGCGGGGCCGCACCACCGGGCGTACCGGGTCAGCAGGTATTCGCGGACGGTCCGCGCCGGGTGCTGATTGATCTCCTGAAGTTGCCTGTCGCTCAGGGCGACAGGTCGCTCCGGATGCCGTACGGCGTGTTCCAGGGCGACAAGTGCGCCGGAGAGCGACCGGGTCGGCGCGAAGGGAGTGGTGACCACGGGCGCGGCGTCCTGGGCCGGCCAGGGGTAGCTGCGGCGGAGCTGCGCGACCAGCCCGGCCATCCGTTCGTCCCAGTACGCCTCGTGCGGCTCGGGCCAGTCGATCCGGTGGAACGGCAACAGCTGGTAGTGCGGCTCGCAGTCGTCGAGGCGAATCAGGTGGATGGGTTTGTGGTGCTGATAGAAGTAGAACCATTCGTTGAAGACCTCCACGGCGGCGACCGCCCGGCGGGTCAGCAGGACGATCATCCGATCGGCGGCGGCCAGGGCCCGCTGGATCGTGACCGGCCACCGGTCACCCTGCTGGATCTGCGCGGTGTCCAGCCAGACGTCGAAACCGTGGGCGATCAGGTCCGCCCGTAACCTCCTCGCGACCGGCGCGGACTCCCGCTGGTACGAGATGAAGATCTTCTCGCCTGGCGCTGTCACGCCTTCCTCCCCTTGGACACCGGACAGCCGTGCGGTTCGACCCGCAGTAGGTCGCGGCGGGTGCGCTCAGCGCTGGGCTGCACAGCCGGTGCGGTTCGACCCGCAGCACATCGTGGCGGGTGCCCGCAGCGCCTGGCGACTCAGCCCTCGCCGAGGGTGAACCCGGCGTCGGCGGTCAGGATCGTCCCGGTGAGATAGGGCGACTCGGCAAGGTAGACGTAGGCACCGGCGATGTCCGCGGGGTCGATGAACCGCCGCAGCGGAATGTGCTCGAGCCAGGCCTGCTTCATGGTCTCGTCCACCCGGTCCAGATAGGAGGTCGCCACGAACCCGGGCGCGACGGCGTTCACGCGGATCGCGGGGGCCAACTCCTTGGCCAGGGTGCGGGTGAAGTTGTTGAGCGCGGCCTTGGCGGCGGAATAGGCCATCACACCCTCGCGCCCGTTGGCGTCCAGGCCACGGATCGACGACGTGTTGATGATCGCGCCGCCGCCCCGCTCGCGCATGCTCCGGGCAGCGCGAATGGAGCAGTGCACCGCCGACATGAGATTGACGTTGAGCATCTGCGCCCAGTGCTCCTGAGTCGATTCGAGGATCGGCATCCCCTCGGTGCGGCCGGCGTTGTTTACCAGGACCTCCACCGGACCGTAGTTTTGTTCGACGGTGGCGAACATGCGCTCGACATCGGCGGGATCGCTCGCGTCGGCCTGGACGAAACCAGCAACACCGCCGCGATCACGGATCTCCTGGGCGGCGCGCTCCCCGGCGGCCAGGTCCGAACGTGCGTTCAGCACCACGACGGCGCCCCGATCGGCGAAGGCGTCGGCGACCGATCGACCAATGCCCCGGGACGAGCCGGTAATCAGAGTGACCTTTCCGGTCAGCGTCACAAGAATCTCCTCACCCACCAAAATGCGTGCCTCACAGTAATGGACGCGCGCCCGATGATCTATCGTCGCTGGCCACCACCGCGTTGATCGTCACCACCACTCCCGACACGATCACCAGCGTGCTGCCGAGGACGGTGGTCAGCGTCAGGCCCTCGGCCAGGAAAACCCATCCGGCGAACAGCGCGGACACCGGTTCGAGATAGAGCAGCGTGCCGGAGGTGGTGGCCGACACCGAACGCAGGCACCACAGATAGAGCAGCTGCCCGGCCGCGCTGTAGAGCACGCCGAGCACGCCGATCCGGATGAGATTCCCGGTGGTCAGCGTGACCGGATCGAGAAGTGCGGCCGGGACGAGCAGGACACCCACCAGGCCGAGTTGGAGGGTGGTCACCGTGAGCGCCGGGGTGCTCGCGAGTGCCCGCTTGCTGGCCAGGATCGATCCGGCGTAGGCCAGCGCGGAGGATCCGATCAGCGCGACACCGACCCATCCGCCGACCTGCTGCGGCCGGAGGATGAGCACCCCACCGGCCAGCGCGAGACCGAGCGCGGCCAGCTCCAGGGTGGTGACCTGCTCCCGGAGCGCCGGCCGGACGAGTACGGCGATGAAGAGCGGGGCGAGGTAGATGCCGAGCAGGACGGTACCGATCGGGATCCGCTGTAACGCCAGGGTGAAGGTCCACCAGTGCGCGGCCAACAGGATCCCGGACATGACCAGCGCCCGCCACCGCTCTGGACGCTGCCAGGCGGCTCGGCCGTACGGGCTGACCAGCCAGGCCACCAGGACGAGGGCACCGATCATCGCGCGGGCGCAGGCGATCTGGGCGGCGGTGAGTTCCAGGTGCCGGACCAGCACCCCGCTGGTGCCCCAGACACTCGCGACGGTGGCGGTGCCAGCCACCGGCAGCAGCCCGTGCCAGCGCCCGGTCGGGCTCATGCCGGCACGAGCTCCGTCGGATGACGTCCGTCGCGGACCACCAGGCGCAGTTTCCGGACGAAGCCGGTGACGTCCGTGCGGTGATAGGTCTGCCGGCCGAAGCAGACGCCCGCAGCCCCGGCGGACATCGCACCGTACGCGTTCTCCAGCGCCTCCCGGATGGACGTACGCGGGCCGCCAGCAATGATCACCGGAACGCCCAACGATGCCTCCACGACTGTCGCGAAGCTCTCCGGATCGCCGGTGTACTGGGTCTTGACGACATCGGCGCCGAGTTCCACGGCGACCCGGACGGCGTGCCGGACCAGCTCGGTATAGCCGACGCGGTCGGTGGCCTTGAGTTCGAGGTAGTTGTTGTCCGTGCCGTCGGGGTACGCCCGACGCGGATACATGATCGCCATCAGCGGCATGCCCCACTCCTGACACGCCTCGCTGACCATGCCCAGCACGCCCAGCATCTCGCCCTCCCGGGAGTCGGTGAGGTTGACGTGCACGGCGACCCCGTCACACCCGGCGCGGACCGCGGCCTCCACCGACCCGACCACCCGCTTGTGGGTGTGCGAGACGAGCACGGTGCTGGCGGTCAGATTGACGATAAACGGCACGAACGTTCCCAGCGCGACGCACCGGTCGTGCAGGGCCCGGAAGCCCATGACCGCGTCGACGCCGCCGTCGGCCACTTCGCGCACCCGGGAAACGGTGTCGACGAGACCACCCTGCGGACCGCTGATCAATGCGTCGTCAAACGGCACCAGCACGGCCCGTCCACCCGGAAGGAGTCGCGACATTCGCACCGATCTGCCCGCGCTGGTCATTCGCCCTCCTCGTGACGGCAGCACCATGGTGGACACTGTAAAGTGATCCACATCATTAGATAACCGAGTTCTGAGGGACGAGATGAACCTCGATCAGGGGCGCACCGACTGGGTTCGTCAGCTTCAGGACGGCACGCTGCCAGCGGAGATCGATCCGCTCGCCGAATTGCGGGCGCTCGCCGCCGACCTGGATCCGGCGGACAGCCTGGCGGTTTTCGCAAACGTCGACGTACCAGAAATCGACGTGGCGGCGAACGAAGCCTGATCGTTATCGCGTCACGGTGGCGTGCAGGTAATTTCGTCGCCCGAAACGTGGCTCGTCGAGCAGCGTCAGCCCACTGACCACGAACCGGTAGAACGCCGCCCGCCCTTCGCCGAGAAGAAAGGCGCGCTGCACATCGGTGGCGGGCGCGAAGTCGGGGAACCGCCGCCGGTAGACCGTCAGGGCCGTGGACCGCTGCTCCTGGTCGGCCTCGGCGGCGGTGCCGTGCAGCTGCACTCCCCGCAGCTGCTCGCCGTAGACGGGCGGCTCGACGAACACCGCGCCCGACATCCGATCGTCGGTGGCCAGGGCGTTCGTGTGCCGGGTGGTCCGTTCGCTGACGAAGTAGAGCGCGAGGTCGTCATCAACAGCGAAGAACACCGGACTGGCATGCGGGCCGTGCGCGCCGACCGTGGCGAGCGTGATGAGCCGACCGGTAGCCAGGATCTCCTCGACGGCCGTCCGGACCTCGGCCGGCCCAGCCGCCGCCTCGGCAACTTCCAGGTCGTAGCCCATGCGCACCCCCGGGGACTGATCTACGCGCCAACTCGCGCTACCCGGCAGCTTAAGCCGACGCACCCCCGGTAGGCACCGACCGATCCGCCTACCGGGACGGCGGACGGTTCGCCTCGCGCACCGCCCCAGGATCGACCGCGTTGGTCACGCTCGTTCCAGGAACGAGTGGCATCCTCGCGGCCCCGAGGCCACTCGATCCATGAACGAGCACGATCTTGTCGGCTGCGCGGCGGCGGGCAGCAGCGCGGGGCCAGCGGGCAGCAGCGCGGGGCCAGCGGCCGACGGCGGCACGCGTTCGGCGGGCAGCGGCGTGCTGGGGACCGGCCGTAGACTCGCCGGGCCGCGCCGTCGATGGGTACACCGAGTCGGGGAGGAAGCTCGTGGCGAGTGACGGGAACGAGACCGGCGGGACCTCACCCGCACCCGATGTCGAGGTGCTGCCGGCCCGCCGGCGCAGGCGCCGGATCCTGGTCCTGGGGGCCGTGGCGACGGTGGTGGCGGTGGCGGTGGGCGTGACCGTGTGGGTCGCCGGACGGGAACGGGGCCCGGTCGCCCCAGGTGATCCACCACGTTCGGCACCCACCCGATTCGACCCCGGCCAGCAACTGATCCGCCTCGACTTTCTCCCTGGCCCCGCCCTCCAGGTCAGCTACACGACAGGGCCGGACATGCACATCCTCACCATCGCCGGACGACCCAATGTCCCCTTCGGTCGCAACGACAGGTACCCGCGCGAGTGGGACTGGCGCGTCGAGGTCATGATGGCAGCCCGCGACGCCGATGTTCATCGTAACGATCGGGAGTACGACGAGGAGGCCGGATGGCACGTCCCGGGTGCTTCGGTCGCACCGGTGCGTGGGCGTCCCGCCCGGCAGAACGAAGGCGGGATTCTGTCCTGGGAGTACGCGCCGGACGCGTGGATGCGGATTTCGGTCGACGGTGTCGACCAGCCCGGCGAGGTTGCGCGTCAGGTGGCCGAGGGCATTCGCTGGGAGACGACGCCACTGGCCCTGCCGGTCCAGACGATGGCGCTGCCCGACGGCGCCGTGCTCGGCGGCGCGTCGCTGCTGTGGGCCGACGACGAGTCGGTGCAGAACTACGCCTACGCCCGGTACCGGCTGAAGCCGATCAAGGATCACGATGGCAGCCTGAGGACCGACCTCATGATCGGCATCAGCACCGAGAGCGTGGCCGACGGCAGGCACAACCGCACCGACGACGTCACCGTGTCGGGCCGCCCCGGCACCGCGATCGACTGGGCCAGAACCGGCTCGGGGGTCTATCGGGTAGGGAAGTTTCCCGGTGGGTGCGCCAAGTGCGTCGCGGAGGTGCACATCATGAGCCGGCGCGGCAACGAGGCGGTGGGCGGCCGGGACAAGGCGCTGAAGCTGGCGGCCTCGATCCGGCTGGCCGACGACCACGACGGTCCTGCCGGCTGGCGAGCGCGCTGAGCTGACCCACTCACCCGGCGGCATCGCGCAAGACACCGCAACTCACGCCCTCAACCGGCCGGGACACCGCGACATGCCGCAACCCGCGCCGCCCGACCGGCGAGCGCGGTGAGTCGACCGGTCAGCGGGTGAGGCCGACGAGGGTGGCCAGGCGGGCCACGCCGGGCGGTACCGGTCGGCCCCGGGCAAGCTCGCCGAGGAGGGTACGCGTCGACGGCCGCGCCCGGACCTCGGCCGGCGCGACCCCATCGGCCGCGACAAGCATCCGGCCCGCGCCGGCCAGGTCACCGGCGAGCAGGTACGCCCGCGCGGCGTCGACCAGGTAGGCGCCCCGGTACTCGGCCGGCAGCCGCCGCCACCCGTCCCGCCGGATCACCAACTCGTGCCGGGTGACCGCCTCGGCCAGCTCGCCCCGCTCGACCGCCACGATCACCCGCGCCATCTCCACGGCAACCGGCCCGAAGCTCGTACGCTGTGGATCGTCTGCGACCTCGACCCGGCTCGCCACGCCGTCGGCCCAGTCGAGCAGCGCCTCGGCCTGCCGAGATTCGCCGCAGCTGGCGGCGGCGAGGGCACCCTGGAGCAGCAGCGTCCCGCCCACGGCCCACTCCTGCGCCCGCCGACCCGACGGCGTCGGCCCGTTCCCCGCCGGCACCCGGGACGGGCGCTTCGCCGCCATGGTCAGCCGCTGCGCGGCGACGACGGTGGCCGCCAACGCCAGCCGCTGCTGGCCGGCGAGCCGCAACGCCTGCCCGATCGAGACGGTCGCCGTACCCGCAAGCACCGCATCCTGACCGGCCGCCGCCACCGCCCGGTCGGCGGTCAGCCAGCCGAGGTCGGCCTCACCCAGCTTCACCAGCACCGACGAGGCGATCCGGTACGTCTGCACCGCCAGCTCCGGCTCCCCCGCCGGCCTGGTCTGCACGGCGTCCAGCAAGCTTGGTAGCGCCCGCACCACCTGCGGATACTGCCCATGCTGGAAACTCAGCCAGGCGTGTCCCACCTGTCGGCGCAGCTCCGCCGTCGACACCGGACTTACCGGTGCCTGAAACACCCCGTGCCGGGCGAGCGCCGTGCGTACCCCGTCAAGGCCGTCGCGGACGTCGCCACCGGCTGGCGGCGGTTGCTCGCCGAGCAGCGCCGCCGGGTCGACGCGCAGCACCTTGGCGATATCCTGGATCACCGAGTACCTGTCGAGCCGGCGGACGCCCCGCTCCACCTTGTCGATCCAGCTTTTCGACTTGCCCAGCCGGTCGGCCAGCCCCTGCTGCGTCATCCGCCGCCGTACCCGCCACTGCGCCACCCGCCGCCCGATCGGCACCTCATTCCGGCTGGTCACGCCGCCACCGCCGATCCGGCACCGCCCGGGTGGTCTCCTCCACCGGTACGCGCTCCGCCTCGGCCTGCTCCAGCAGCCGCCGCTTCGCCGCCTCCCGCTCAGCCGCCTGAATCCGCTCACCCCGACTCATCGACTCATCGCCCTGACCTGGCATCCCATCCCCACCTCCATCAAGCTCGGCCGTGGAGATCGTGAGCAGGAGGGACTGTTCACCGTCTCATCTGGCCGGAGAAGGCGATCGCCTTCCCGAACCCGACGTTATGGCGGTTCAGTAATGGAACAATTACTGCCAGTTATGCGGCCAGGCGGATGCCCATCCGGCTGGCGAGCAGCCGCAGGTCGTCCGAGACGGCCCGACGCCTCGCCCGTTGAGCGAGGGTCACCACCGCGTCGCGGGCGAGCGGGTTCAACGTGAACGGTATGGGTGCGGCACGTTCGGCCTGCACGAATGCGCCCAGCGCTTCCGCGTCCCGACGGCCGCTTTCTGACAGGGCGCGGCCGAGGTCAAGCCAGTAGGCCAACTGGCGGTTCGTTGCCGCCAGCACCTGCGGTCGGACCGTCCGCGATAGCTCGATCACCCGGCCCATCTCTCCCTGCTCCGCTGCGATGGACATCTGCCACAGCCCAACATTGGTAGGCCCGAATCCGCAGCCGTTGAAGCCCCCTCCGTCGGCCGGACACGGCGACCCTCGCCGCGCTAAGGGCCAAATGCCGGTATCCAAGGTGCCGTAGGCATGTCGACGCCTGGTAAGCAGCCCGTGCCAGGATCGGACCGCCCACGGCGGCAGCCTCCACGAGCACGCCGGGAAGCATCCTCGCCATGGCCGGGTAGTTGCAGATCATGCGGAGCTCATCGCTCCGCTCAATGTCGGCAGCCAACTGCTCCGGCGTACAGGTCGGCCGCCGTCGTTCGCCGTCCTCGATCTCGATCAACGCTGACCAGATCGCCGGCACACACTCCGTGGCGCTCTCACGGGCAGGATCGCCCGGTTCCGTACCCTGGCCGAGCAGGTCGGCCACCGTCACCTGGAGGGCTGCGGCGAACGCCACGAGAGTGGAGCGCCGGTCGATGGTCTTCCGGCCCGACTCGATCTGAGAGACGTACGGCTGGCTGACGCCAGCAAGCCCGGCGAGCACGGCCTGCGACATCCCGCCCCGACGCATCCGCCAATAGCGAATCCTCGCCCCAACGGTGTCAGCCTTCTGGACCATGGTCGTCGCACCTCCCAGGTAGCCGCTTCGGTCAGCACAGCACCACCCGTCGGCTTACAAGCTGGACGGTACCCCTGCCAGCATGGCGTTGGTACCCGCGTATTCAGCAACAACGTTAAAGACTTGGACGAGGGGAAGAGCGTGCCACCGCGTTACCGCTACGAACAAATCGCCGACGACCTCGCCGAACGCATCGCGTCCGGCGAGTTCCCGCCCGGCTCGAAGCTGCCCAGCCGCCGCGAATTGATAGAGCACTACGGCGTCACCGAGCCGGTCATCGACCGGGCCATGCAGGTGCTACGAATCAAGGGCATGACCGAAACGTTGCCCGGCGTCGGCGTCTTCGTCGCGGAAGAGCCGCACCCAGCCGCCAGACCGGGTCGCCCGCCAGAAGCACATCCATGACTAGACGTGATTTCACATCGAAATATTTATTTCACTGTGAAATCAGCGTCCTGACAACCATCGCCCTCGCGGGTGGCAGCCGGAATCAACGAGCACAGGAGACGGGTGGATGAGCGACGACACCGAGGCGACCGGGGCAATGGCCTTCATCTTCGAGGCGGGCCTGCTGAAGCGCGCCGCCCGTACCGGGTGGTGGTTCGCCGGCGTCAAGCATCCCGAGTCGATCGCCGAGCACTCGTTCCGCACCGCGCTGATCGGCATGATGCTGGCTGCGATGGAGGGTGCCGATCCGGCCCGGGTGTCCATGCTCTGCGTCCTGCACGACACGCAGGAAACCCGGGTCACCGACATCCCGCACGTCGCGAAGCGGTACCTCACCGCCGTGCCCAACACCGCAGTCACCGCCGACCAGGTCGCCACCTGCCCACCCGCCGTGGCCGACGTCATCACCGCAGCCGTCGGCGAGTACGAGGCTGGCGAAACCCTCGAAGCCATCGTGGCGCGAGACGCTGACAAGCTCGAATGCCTCGTCCAAGCCGTCGAGTACCGACACCAGGGCGTCGACAACGTCCAGCGCTGGATCGACAGCTCCCGCGCCGCCCTCAAGACCGCATCCGCCCACCGCCTCGCCGACGCCGCCCTCACCGGCCAACCCCTCGCCTGGCTCACTGCGGGAGGGATCGTGAGCCCTCCCGGTCAGGCGGGAAGGTAGTCACCGGCGCTGGCCGGCATCGGCGTCTTCGTCGCGGCGGGACCGCCCTTATAGCAGGGGCACCGCAGACCGACTCGCCGGCTGAAGCTCGCGTTCATGGTCACGCTCGTTGCAGGATCGAGTGGCATCCTCGCGTCGACGAGGCCACTCGATCGTGGAACGAGCACGATCTTGAAGGCGTCAAGGAGGCTCCCCGGGGGTTCTAGAGCGCCACGATGGCCGCTGTTTCCGCTGGCAGCTCGATGCGGTCTCGTTGCACCGTGACGCCCTCCCCGGTGGCCAGCAGGACCCGGCGGGCCACGCCGGGCAACGTCACCCGTTGCGGTTTGTCGGCGAGGTTGGCGGCCACCAGGCAGCCGCCTCGCCGCAGCACCAGGAACCGGTCGCCGTGGCGCACGTCTACCGCGAACAGGTGCGGGTCCGACAGCTCGGGGCGGGACTTCCGCAGGGCGATCAGTCGCCGGTAGAAGTCGTACATCTGGCGGTGTTCGGGTTTGTCCAGCTCGGCCCAGTCCAACCGGGACCGCAGGTACGTCTGCCGGTCCTGCGGGTCCGGGACCTCACCGGAAGACCAGCCGTGGGTGGCGAACTCGCGCCGCCGGCCGTTGGAGACCGCAGTGGCGAGTTCCGGCTCCGGGTGCGACGTGAAGTACTGCCAGGGCGTCGAGGCGGCCCACTCCTCCCCCATGAACAGCATCGGGGTGAAGGGTGAGGTCATCAACAGCACCGCGCCGACCCGCAGCATGGCCGGGGACACGGAGGCCGAGAGGCGATCACCAACCGCGCGGTTGCCGATCTGGTCGTGATTTTGCAGGTACGCGACGAAGCGGTGGCCGGGGGTGCGCTGGTCGACGGAGCGGCCGTGTTGGCGGTGCCGGAAGCTGGACCAGGTGCCGGTGTGGAAGAACGCGCCGCGCAGCACCTCGGCGAGGCATTCCATGGTGCCGAAGTCGCCGTAGTAGCCCTGCTGTTCGCCGGTGAGCAGGGTGTGCAGGGCGTGGTGGGCGTCGTCGTTCCACTGGGCGTGCAGGCCGAAGCCGCCGGCCTCGCGTGGGGTGATGATCCGGGGGTCGTTGAGGTCTGATTCGGCGATCAGGGAGAGCGGTCGATTCAGGTGCACAGACAGCGACTCGACCTCGACGGAGATCTCCTCCAGCAGGTGCACGGCGCGGGTGTCGGGCAGGGCGTGCACGGCGTCCAGGCGCAGGCCGTCGACGTGGTAGTCGCGCAGCCACATCAGGATGCTGTCGATTATGAAGCGGCGTACCCCGTCGGAGTGTGGGCCGTCCAGGTTGATCGCCTGGCCCCAGGGGGTGTTGCGGTCGCTGAGGTACGGCGCGAACAGTGGTGCGTAGGCCCCGGAGGGGCCGAAATGGTTGTAGACGACGTCGAGGATCACCCCCAACCCCTTGGCGTGGGCGGCGTCGACAAGCCGTTTCAGGCCGTCCGGGCCGCCGTACGCCTCGTGCGGGACGAACCAGCACGCGCCGTCGTACCCCCAGTTGTGTTCGCCGTTGAAGGCGTTCACCGGCAGCAGTTCGATCATGTCGACGCCGAGTTCGACCAGGTGGTCGAGTTTGCCGATGACGGCGTCGAAGGTGCCCTCGGGGGTGAAGGTGCCGACGTGCAGTTCGTAGAGGATGCTGCCGGGCAGCTGGCGGCCGGTCCACGAGCCGTCGGTCCAGGTGAAGGTCGAATGGTCGTAGCGCCGGCTCGGGCCGTGCACGCCCGCAGGTTGCCACATCGAGCGGGGGTCGGGCAGGGCCTGCTCGTCGTCGTCGAGCACGAAGGAGTAGTCGGGGCCGGCGCCGGGCACCTCGACCTTCCACCAGCCGCCCCGGCCGGCGCGCATCTCGTGGTCGGCGCCGTGTGGCAGGCGCAGCCGTACCCGCTTGGCCTCCGGTGCCCAGACCGTGAACTCGGACATGATCGCAGCCTCCCGGGTCAGGTGGTGGGCACCAGCAGCGCGACGGGATAGGTGGCCAACAGGTCGGCCAGGCGGACCTGGCCGTCACTGTAGACCTGCCCGGTGAACAGGCATGACATCTCGTTAACGGGCAATGACAGGGTGGTTTCCCGCCACCCGCCGGCCGCGGCCAGGCGCAGCGGCAGCCGGGTGGCGACGGCGAGCGCGCCGCCCCGGTCGAAGGCGACGGCGTGCCGGGCGGCCGGGCCGTGCACGATGACCGGCTGGTAGTCGCCGAACAGTTCCGGATGGTCGCGGCGGGCGCGCAGGGTCCGGGAGACCACGAGCAGCTTGGCCGCGCCGGCCTCGTCCACCGCCGGCTGCCAGCCGGCGTCGAGCCGGGCCAGCAGTTCCCGGCGTACGTCGAAGTCCACCGGCCGGCGGTTGTCCGGGTCGACCAGGGAGTTGTCCCACAGCTCGGTGCCCTGGTAGGTGTCGGGCACCCCGGGCATGGCCAACTGGACCAGCTTCTGGCCAAGCGAGTTGGACCAGCCGGCCGGGGTGATCTCGGCGGCGAACCCGGCCAGCTCGGCGGAGACGGCCGGGTCGTCGTAGATGGCGTCGACCAGGGCGTGCATGGCCTGCTCGAAGGCGGGGTCCGGGTCGGTCCAGCTGGTCGAGACCGACGCCTCCCGGGCGGCCTTTTCGGCGTACGCGTGCAGCCGCTCGCGTTCGATCGGCCAGGCGCCGACGGCGGTCTGCCAGAGCAGGTGGGCCAGGGCGGCGTCCGGCAGCGGCACCGCGGCCATCCACCGAGTGACCAGCTCGGCCCAGCGTTGCGGCAGCTCGGCGAGGACGGCGAGGCGGGCGCGGACGTCCTCGCCGCGCTTGGTGTCGTGGGTCGACAGGGTGGTCATGCTCGCCGGCCAGCGCTCGTGGTGGGCGGCGGCGAAGCGGTGGAAGCGGCCGGGTGGGGTGCCGAAGTGGGTGGGGCTGCCGCCGACCTCGTTGAGCGCCACGAACCGGGTCCAGCGGTAGTAGGCGGTGTCCTCGACGCCCTTGGCCATCACCGCGCCGGTGAACTGCGGGAAGCGCCGGGCCAGCTCGTCGTCGGGGTCGCGTAGCCGCCGGGTGAGCGCGTCCAGCGCACCGGTCAGGTCGGTGCGGCGGCGGCCCGCCTCGGCGCGGGCGTTGGCCAGGTGCCGGACGCCTTCGGGCGGGTAGCCCCGGTAGACGGGGAACGCGGCGGCCAGTTCGGCGAGGGCGGCGCGGGCGGCGGCCCGGTCCACCTCGGGGGCGAGCCCAGCGAGCCGGTTCAGCTCGGCGGCGAGCAGCCGGGTGGCCGCGCCGAGTTTGGTGTCGTGGGTCAGGTCGGCCCAGGAGGTGGCTCGGCCGGTGAGCCGGGTGTCCAGGGCGGTGAAGTCGGCCTCGCCGTCGCCGTCGACGAAGAGCCCGCCGACCGCCGCGAGGGCGTCGTAGCCGGTGGTGCCGGCCACCGGCCAGTCCGGCAGCTCCTCGCCGTACTCCAGGATCTTCTCCACGATCAGCCAGGCGTTCGGCGCGGCGGCGCGCAACCGGGCCAGGTAGCCGGCGGGGTCGCGCAGCCCGTCGGGGTGGTCGACCCGGATGCCGTCGATCTCGCCGGCCGTTGCCCAGGCCAGGACCAGTTCGTGGGTGGCGGCGAAGACCGCCGGGTCCTCCACCCGCAGCCCGGCCAGGCTGGCCACGGCGAAGAACCGGCGGTACGTCAACTCTGCGTCGCCGCGTCGCCAGGAGACCAGCTGGTAGTGCTGCCGGTCGTGTACCTGCGTCGGGCTGCCGTCGCCGGTGCCGTCGGCGATCGGGAAGCGGTGCTCGTGGTAGCGCAGTTCGCCGTCGGCGAGCTTCAGGTCGTCAAGCGCGTCGGGGTTGTCGGCGAGCACCGGCAGCAGCAGCCGGCCGGCGTCCCAGTCGATGTCGAACCAGCTCGCGTACGCCGACTCGGGTCCCCGGCGCAGCACGTCCCACCAGGGCGGGTTGGCCGCCGGTACGGCGACCCCGGCGTGGTTGGGCACGATGTCCACGACCAGGCCGAGCCCGACGTCGCGCAGCGCCCGCAGCAGTCGCTGCCGGCCGGCCTCGCCGCCGATCTCCGGGTTGACCTGGCGGTGGTCGACCACGTCGTAGCCGTGCGCGCTGCCCGGGGCGGCGGCCAGCAGCGGCGCGCTGTAGAGGTGGGTGACGCCGAGGTCGGCGAGGTAGCCGGCGATGCCGGCGGTGGTGTCCAGGTCGAAGCCGGGGCGTATCTGCACCCGGTAGGTCGCGCCGACAGGTTGCGCGGCCCGGGCCGCGGTGATCTGCTCGGCCAGCGAGGTCATCTAGGCCACCCTCTCCAGCACCACCAGGGAGCGGTCCGGTACGCAGAGCGTGCCGCCGGCCTCGACGGTGGTGCCCTTGTCCTGGTCAGGTTCGGCGGTACTGATCACCAGTTCCCAGCGCTTACCGAACTCGGCAGGCGGCGGGGTGAAGTCCAACGGCGCGTCGTGGGCGTTGAAGCAGAGCCAGAAGGAGGCGTCGTGGTGGCGCTGGCCGTACTGGCCGCGTTCGCGGATGCCGTCGCCGTTGACGAAGAGCGCCACCGAGCGGCCGAAGTCGTTGCCCCAGTCCTCGCCGGTCATCTCCCGCCCGTCCGGGGTGTACCAGGCCAGGTCGGGCAGCGGCTCGTCGACCTCGCGACCGCGTACCGGCAGGCCGGTGAAGAAGCGGCGGCGCTGGAAGACCTGATGGTTGCGGCGGAACTCGACAAGCCGGCGGGTGAAGTCCAGCAGTTCGGTGTCGACGTTGTCCCAGTCGACCCAGGCCAGTTCGCTGTCCTGGCAGTAGGCGTTGTTGTTGCCGCGCTGGGTGCGGCCCAGTTCGTCGCCGTGGCCGATCATCGGCACGCCCTGGGAGAGCATCAGGGTGGCCAGGAAGTTGCGCCGCTGCCGGGCCCGCAGGGTGAGTACGCCGGGGTCGTCGGTGTCGCCCTCGACGCCGCAGTTCCAGGAGCGGTTGTGGCTCTCGCCGTCGCGGTTCTCCTCGCCGTTGGCCTCGTTGTGCTTGTCGTTGTACGACACCAGGTCGGTGAGGGTGAAGCCGTCGTGGCAGGTGACGAAGTTGATGCTGTGGAAGGGGCGGCGGCCATCGTCCTGGTAGAGGTCGGCGGAGCCGGAGATGCGGGAGGCGAACTCGGCAAGGGTGGCCGGCTCGCCGCGCCAGAAGTCGCGGACGGTGTCGCGGTATTTTCCGTTCCACTCGGTCCACTGCGGCGGGAAGTTGCCGACCTGGTAGCCGCCGGGCCCGATGTCCCACGGTTCGGCGATCAGCTTGACCCGGCTGACCACCGGGTCCTGCTGCACCACCTCGAAGAAGGTGGAGAGCCGGTCCACGTCGTAGAACTCGCGGGCCAGGGTGGCGGCCAGGTCGAAGCGGAAGCCATCGACGTGCATCTCGGTCACCCAGTACCGCAGCGAATCCATGATCAGCTGGAGTGAGTGCGGGCTGCGGACGTTGAGGCTGTTGCCGGTGCCGGTGTAGTCGACGTAGTAGCGCCGATCCTCCTCCGACAGCCGGTAGTAGCTGGGATTGTCGACGCCCTTGAAGCTCAACGTCGGGCCGAGGTGGTTGCCCTCGGCGGTGTGGTTGTAGACCACGTCGAGGATCACCTCGATGCCGGCCGCGTGCAGCGCCTTGACCATGCCCCGGAACTCCTGCACCTGCTGGCCGAGGTGACCGAGCGCGGAGTAGGCGTGGTGCGGGGCGAAGAAGCCGATCGTGTTGTAGCCCCAGTAGTTGCGCAGCCCCAGGTCGGCCAGGCGGTGGTCGTTCACGAACTGGTGCACCGGCATCAGCTCGATCGCGGTGACCCCGAGCCGGGTCAGGTGCTCGATCATCGGAGGTGAGGCGATGCCCGCGTACGTGCCGCGCAGCTCCTCGGGGATGCCGGGCAGCCGCATGGTCAGCCCGCGTACGTGTGCCTCGTAGATCACCGAGTGGTGGTACGGGATCCGCGGCGGGGCGTCGTTGCCCCAGTCGAAGTAGGGGTTCACCACCACCGACTTCGGCATGAACGGCGCCGAGTCGGTGTCGTTGCGCCGCTCCGGGTCGCCGTGCACGTAGTCGTAGACCGCCGGGTCCCACTGCACGTCACCGTCGATGGCCTTGGCGTACGGGTCGATGAGCAGCTTGTGCGGGTTGCAGCGCAGCCCGTTCGCCGGGTCGTACGGGCCGTGCACCCGGTAGCCGTACCGCTGCCCCGGCCCGAGCCCGGGGATGTACGCGTGCCAGACGTACGCGTCCACCTCGCGCAGCTCGACCCGGCGCTCGGTGCCGATGTCCCACTCGTCGAAGAGGCAGAGTTCGACCCTCTCCGCCACCTCGGAGAAGATCGCGAAGTTGGTGCCCATCCCGTCGTAGGTGGCACCGAGCGGATACCGCTCACCCGGCCAGACCTGCATCTCGCTCCTTCGGCCAAGAATCATGAGCGCGCGCCCGCACCATGAGCGCCCCGTCCGGGGGACCCCGGGCGGTGCGCCCGGCGGTAATGCCCCGCCCGGTCCGCCACCAATCCATCCGATCGGGTGAATGCCTGGCATCCACCCGACTGATCCCGGGTGAACCCTTGCGTGCCTTCGGTCACTGTGACCGTCCTCAAGGTGCAGAACCGGCCGACATGACGTTTCCTTGTTCGCGGGCACGTGTCCGCGCGCCCGTTGATCCTCGCACCACCGGGCGCGTACGCGCGTGTCCGAAACCCAATGCTGCTCTTTTCGCCGCCAACGGTGTCGGCGCGTTCCTCCCTGCACGGACGGAGACTGATGTGACGACCACGCGGGTCGGCGGGCGCGCCGCCACCGCCACGGACCGGCTGCACCGCCCCACTCTCACCTCGCGACCCCAGCTCCCGACACAGCCGGGTCCGGCCACCCCGCCGCAGACCCGTCGCATCCTGATGCTGTCCTGGGAGTACCCGCCGGTGCTCGTGGGCGGGTTGGGCCGGCACGTGCACGCCCTGTCGGTGGCGCTGGCCGCCGCCGGGCACGAGGTCACGGTCGTCACCCGGCACGCCGAGGGCGCGCCGCTGGAGGAGTACGTCGACGGCGTACGCGTGGTGCGCGCCGCCGAGGACCCGGTCACCTTCCCGCTGGCCACCGAGAGCCTGCTCGCCTGGACGATGGCCTTCAACCACACGCTGACCCGGGCCGCGTTGCGCGCCGCCGCCTCCTCCGGCGGCGGGTACGACGTGATCCACGCGCACGACTGGCTTGTCGCGCACACCGCGATGACCTTGCGCGATCACCTGGACCTGCCGCTGGTCAGCACCATCCACGCCACCGAGGCGGGCCGGCACCAGGGTTGGCTGCCCGAGGAGATGAACCGCACCATCCACGGTGTCGAGCACTGGCTCGGCGGCGAGTCGACCCGGGTGATCGTCTGCTCCGGCTACATGCGCGACGAGGTGACCGGGCTCTTCGGCGTGCCGGCCGGCCGGGTCGACGTGGTGCCCAACGGGGTCGAGCCGCAGCGCTGGCGGGTGCCGGCGCGGGCGGTGACCGACGCGAGGGCCCGCTTCGCGGGGGACGGTCCGCTTGTCACCTTCGCCGGTCGGCTGGTCTACGAGAAGGGCGTGCAGCACCTGCTCGCCGGGCTGCCCCGGCTGCGCGAGCGGCACCCGGGGCTGCGTGCGGTGATCGTCGGCGACGGCCCGTACCGGGCCGAGTTGGAGGCCGACGTGCACCGGTTGGGGCTGGCCGGCACGGTCAGCCTGCCCGGTTTCCTCGGCGGCACCGACCTGCCGGCGGTGATGGCCGCCTCGGACTGCTTCGCGGTGCCGAGCATCTACGAGCCGTTCGGCATGGTCGCGCTGGAGGGGGCCGCCGCCGGTGCGCCGCTCGCGGTCGCCGAGACCGGTGGACTGGCCGAGATCGTCGAGCCGGGCGTGACCGGGATGACCTTCCGGCCGAACGACCCGGACGCGCTCACCGACGCCGTGCACGCCCTGCTCTCGGACACCGAGCGGGCTCGCGCCCTGGCCCGTCGGGCCCGGGTCATGGTGGACGAGCGGTACGGCTGGGCGGCGATCGCCAGCCGCACCGCTGCGACGTACGCCTCGGCCATCGCCCAGGCTCCCACCTTCGTCGCCGAGCGCGCCGCCCACCAGATGGCGCACGGCCGCCTCCGCCCCGCGATCCCCGAGGGCAACCTCCTAGCCGCCGCCAACCTCCGCTAACCCCCCACCCCCCACCCCCCACCCGCCCCGTTGATCATGAGGTTAGCGGCACTCTGACGATCAACTAGTGCCGTCAACCTCATGATCAACGCGGGCGGCG
>NZ_JCANNB010000029.1:0-82810 GCF_059553435.1 Micromonospora sp. PRAS1 | reverse complement strand
CGGAAGGTGCGCCCGTAGACGGCAAGTGCCGCCTGCTCGTCGGCGAGCTGCGTGGTCAGGGAGAGCACCACCACGCGCCTACCGTCCGAGCTCACCCCGTTCGCGGTGCTCGTGCCCGGCACGTCGCCACCGTGGGACCAGTAGCCTCCGCAGCGGTTCGGGACGTACATGATGCCCAGGCCGTAGCGTGCGCCCGGAATGAAGTCCTGGAAGGTGTCGGCCGGTACCGAGTCGTGCAGCTGCGCCATCTGGCGAGGTTTGAGCAGCTGACCGCGTTGCAGCGCCTGCCAGAAGCGGGCCAGATCGCTCGGCGTGGTGATCATGTTGCCGGCCGCGCCGGCAACTGTCGGGTTGAGCAGAGTGGTGTCGGTGAGGGTGCCGCCCGGCACCCACTGCTGGTAGCCCTTGGCGTGCGGTGCCGGCAGGGTGGGCCGGTCCCCCGGCACGGATGTCCGGCCCAGCCCGAGCGGCTTGAGGATCCGGCTGCGTACCTCGGTGGCCCACGACCGGCCGGTCACCTTTTCGATGAGCATCCCGGCGAGGATGTAGTTCGTGTTGGAGTAGTCCCACCCGGTGCCGGGCGGGAAGACGGGCTCGTGCTTCATCGCCAGGGCGACGAGGTCGGCCGCCTCGTAATTGTCGAACCGGTGCGCCAGGTACCCCTCGTAGGAGGTGAGTGCCGTGATGTCGTTCGTGTAGTTGTAGATGCCGCTGGTGTGCTGGAGCAGCTGACGGACGGTGACCCGACGACCGTCGTTGCCGTTGCCGGCGACCACTCCCGGCAACCATCGCTCGACGGTGTCGTCAAGTCTCAGCTTCCCCTCGCCCACCAGTTGCAGGACGACGACGGCGACGAAGGTCTTGGTGTTGCTGCCCATCCGGAAGTGCCCGTCGAGCGGCACCGGCGTGCCACGGGTGAGATCGCCGACGCCGGCCCGGGCACGGGTGGTCGCACCGTCGATGCGGGTGAGCCCCTGGACGCCGGTGATACCGAGGTCGTGCAGGTCGTCGACCGCGACCTGGAGCCGTCGCCGGTCTTCGCCGACGGGCCCAGCCGAGGCCGGTACCGCGCCACCGGTGACGACCAGGGTCGTTGCCAGCGCAACGCCCAGGCACCACCGCCCGAGATGTCCTCGCATGTCATGCCCCTCCACTGGATACGGGTAATGGCCAGGAACTCGACCGTACGAAGCTGTCGATGCGTTTCCATCCGGCAATCCCCCTATATCGGATCGGGGAGATCCCGCACCCCGGCCCGTCGTCGGTGGACGGAGGTGACCCGCGCCGCCCGGCGGAGTCGGCACCACGCCGAAGCGGCCACCAACGCTTCCGGGGCCGGAGTCTCGCCCGTTCGGTCAACTCTTTTTGCCGTTACGATCTTGTATCCGCACTGGTAAACAGCTGTTCACATCCGACAGACTCGCACCATCCACGGGGGCGGAAGTCGAGGAGGGTGTCGGTGCGGGTGCTCCTGGTGGAAGACGATCTGCGAGTGTCGGCAGGGCTCGCCTCGGCGCTGCGGCGGCGGGGGCACGAGGTGACGCAGGCGGTCACGGCCGCAGAGGCGGTCGAGGCGGAGCGGGTCGACCTCATCCTGCTCGACATGACCCTGCCCGACCGGGACGGCCTGGAGGTGTGCCGGCGGATCCGCCAGAACGACGAGGTGGTCGCCATCATCGCGGTGACCGCCCGAGGCGAGGAGCAGGACCGGGTGGCCGGGCTGCGTGCCGGTGCCGACGACTACGTGGTGAAGCCCTTCTCGATGGTCGAGTTGCAGGCGCGCATCGAGGCGGTCATGCGCCGGACGTCGCGTACCGCCCGCACGTCGACGGCGTTGCAGGCCGGCCCGCTGCGCATCGACGTCGACGCCCGGCGGGTCTGGGTGGCCGACCGGGAGGTCGCGCTCTCCCGCAAGGAGTTCGATCTGCTGGTGGCGCTGGCCCGGCAGGCGGGCACGGTGGTGCCCCGGGACCGGCTGCAACTGGAGGTCTGGCAGACCACCTGGGCCACCCGGCACAACCTCGACGTCCACGTCGCGGCACTGCGCGGCAAGCTGGACGACCCCGGCCGGGTGGAGACGGTACGCGGCGTCGGCTACCGGCTGCGCGCCGACTGACACACCCGAGCGGGCGGCCCCAGCAGTACCCGCGTGACGCCCGGCGGTCGGCGGGAATCTCAGAGCATCCTCAAGATTCCCTGCTCGCGGGCCCGTGGCGGGGCAGGTGGGGGTGTGCTGGTCGTACCCGACCATTCCTCCTGTTTGGAGATGCCCTTGCGATACAGACGGACAACGGCCGGTGTGTTCACCGCCTTGCTCGCCGTCACCCTCGCGGCGACCGCACAACCCGCCCAGGCCCACGGACAACTGACGGCCACCACCGCGGAGCTGACGGTGGAGCCGAACCAGGTGCAGGGCCTGACTGTCGTACAGGGTGACGGTTACGCCACTCTGGCCTGGACCCCGGTCGACGGGGCCACCGACTACCAGATCGAGCGCACCCCGGTCGCCGAGGACGGCACCGCCGGCAACCCGGTGATCGTCGGTGTCTGGCGGCCGAACCGTCAGATCAACAACTCCGAGCCCACCTTCGCCGACGCCGGCTTCGTCCCCGGCAACCGGTTCCAGTGGCGCGTCCGGGCCCGCTTCGGCACCACCGCGCAGCCGTACTCGGCCCCGGTCGCCGAGACCACCCGGACCCACTGGGGCAACCCCGACACCCCGGGGCAGAACCTGCGTACGCAGTGGGAGGACACGCTCGGCGCGCAGTACACCAGCGACGTCAACGAGTACGCCTACACCGCCGCGATCGACGAGCTGAGCGAGCGGGTTCGCGTGGTGGAGATCGGCCGCACCATCCAGAACCGGCCGATCAACATGTTCGTCATCGGCTACCCCACTCCCCCGGCGACCCCGGAGGCCGTGGCCGCGACGAACCCGCTGCTGGTCAACTGCAACGTGCACGGCAACGAGCCCGGTGACCGCGAGGCCTGCTTCATCATGGCCCGGCAGCTGGCCTTCACCGACGACGCCGCCACCCTCGACCGGCTGTCGAAGACCACCATGCTGATCCTGCCCACCATCAACGGTGACGGCCGGGCGGCCAACAGCCGGGGCAACTCCACCGGACAGGACCTCAACCGGGACTACTCGCTGATCCGCCAGCCGGAGACCCAGGCCTTCGTGGAGATGGTCCGCGACTACCGGCCGATCGCCAGCTACGACGGTCACGAGTACGGCAACACCAACACCGGTGACCTGCCGATGCTGCCGCCGCGGCACCAGAACGTGGCGCAGGGGATCTTCGACGAGTCGCAGGACATGATCGAGGGTCACATGTACACCCAGGGCGCCAAGGACGGCTGGTGGGCCTGCCCGTACGGCTGCACCGGGGCCAACGTGGGCCTGGGCGAGGAGACCATCCTGCGCAACACCCTCGGCCTGAAGAACGTGGTCAACTCCCTGCTGGAGCTGCGCAGCTCCGGCGGCCCGACCCGGCCGGACGAGGGCAACACCGCCAACAACCGCCGGCGTAAGACCTACTCGGCGCTCTGGACGTTCAACCAGTTCCTCGCGTACCACGGGGCGAACGTCGGCGACATCACCAGCGCCCGGGCCGAGGCGATCAAGTTCCAGTCGGCGAACACCGGCCGGATCGTCTTCCGGGGCTCCCGTCCGATCCCGGCGCACCCGGCTCCGCACCCGGGTGAGACCCCGCCGCCGGTGGACGCACCGCGTGAGGACCGGATCCTCAACCAGCCGCCGTGCGCCTACAAGCTCACGGAGGAGCAGTACAACGGTGCCCGCACCGACGGCCCGAGCGGCCGGCAGACCACCGTGGCCCAGCGGCTCGCCGCGCACGGCTGGAAGGTGATCAAGATCGCCGACGGGTACCTCGTACCGCTGTCGCAGCCGGAGCGGGGCCTGGTGCCGCTGCTCCTTGACGAGCAGGCCGTCGAGGGCCTGGTGGCCGGCGAGCGGGTCGCCCCCACGCTCACCGGTACCCGCAACGGTCCGCTGACGGTCTCCGGGGTGGCCTGCCTCGCCGACGCCACCGTCCGGGGCCCGATCACGGTCAAGGCCGGTGCCACGCTGATCGTCAACGGCAGCTCGATCAACGGCCCGGTGAGCGCCTCCGGCGCGGCCGGCTTCGTGCTGACCGACAGCACGGTCAGCGGTCCGGTGAACGCCACCGGCACCCAGGGTCCGGTGGTGCTGGTCGGCAACAAGGTCAGCGGCCCGGTCAACGTGGTGAACAGCGCCGGCGGGGCACCGCTGGTCGCCGGAAACACCATCAACGGCCCGCTGAACTGCACCGGCAACTCCGCCGAACCGGTCAACCTCGAGGTGGCCAACTCGGTGAGCGGTCCGAAGTTCAGTCAGTGCGGACGCCTGTGAGCTGACTGAAACTCGAACCCCCGTCGTACCGGCAGGCCGGATCCGCGCCCGGCCTGCCGGTACCACCCGGAGCGGACTGGAGAAGACGTGACCGACACCCTCCCTGCCGGAACACCACGGCGCACCCGGCGCGCGGCACCACTCGCCGGGGCGGCCCTGGCCCTGCTGCTCGCGGCGGCCGGCTGCACCGGAGCCGGCGACGAGCGGGGCGACCGGAGTGCGGACGCCGCCGCGGCGCGTACCGTGAGCGTGGTCGGGCCGCTCTGCGCCGAACTGCCCGGCGGCAGCGAACCGGGCAACCCGGAGTCGCTGGCCGACCAGCCCGCCGACCAGGCTCTACAGTGGATTCCGGTGCTCACCACCTTCGAGGCGGCGGTACGGGCCACCGGCCTGGCCGCCGAGCTGACCGGCGGCTCGGGCGTGACCATCCTCGCCCCGACCGACGACGCGTTCGCGGCCAAGTTCTCCCGCACCAACCTCGACGAGCTGCTGCTGCACGACACCGACACGCTGCGTGAGCTGCTCCGCGATCACGTGGTCGACGGCGCGCGGCCGGTGGCCGAGCTGGTGGCCGCCGGCACCGTCACCACCCTGGCCGGCACCGACCTCACCGTCTCCGCACAGGGTGACGGTGCCCGGATCGACGCCCGCGCCGACACGATCTGCGCCGACTACCAGGCGGCCGACGCCCGGATCCACGTCATCAACCAGGTGCTCGGCACGCTGCCCACCACCGCCGGTGACGAGGACGACCACCCGGCCCACTGACCGCCGCGGGGTTCAACCCCCTTCCCGCGGAGACCGACGGCCGCCGCCCCCTCACCCCGGGGACGGCGGCCGTCGCTTGTCGTGCCGAGAAGGGGCCCTCCGCCACCTCAGGCGTCGGGAGGGCCCTTCCCTGCCTCAGCGCTTCTCGACCGGGAGGTAGTCGCGCTCGGCGGCACCCGTGTAGACCTGCCGCGGACGGCCGATCTTGGTCTCCGGGTCGTTGATCATCTCGCGCCACTGCGCGATCCAGCCGGGCAGCCGGCCCAGGGCGAACAGCACCGTGAACATCTTCGTCGGGAAGCCCATGGCCTTGTAGATCAGGCCGGTGTAGAAGTCCACGTTCGGGTAGAGCCGCCGGGAGACGAAGAAGTCGTCGGCGAGGGCGATCTCCTCCAACTGCATCGCGATGTCCAGCAGCGGGTCCGGCTTGGCCATCCGGCCGAGCACGTCCTGGGCCGCCTGCTTCACGATCGCGGCACGCGGGTCGTAGTTCTTGTAGACCCGGTGGCCGAAGCCCATCAGCTTGACGCCGTCCTGCTTGTCCTTCACCTTGCGGACGAAGGACTGCACGTCACCGCCGTCGGCCTGGATACGCTCCAGCATCTCCAGCACCGCCTGGTTGGCGCCGCCGTGCAGCGGACCGAAGAGGGCGTTGACGCCGGCCGAGACCGAGGCGAACAGGTTGGCGTTGCTGGATCCGACCAGCCGCACGGTCGAGGTGGAGCAGTTCTGCTCGTGGTCGGCGTGCAGGACGAAGAGCATGTCCAGCACCCGGGCCATCACCGGGTCGACCTCGTACGGCTCCGCCGGCACGCCGAACGTCATCCGCAGGAAGTTCTCCACGTAGCCCAGCGCGTTGTCCGGGTAGAGCAGCGGCTGACCGATCGACTTCTTGTAGGCGTACGAGGCGATGGTGGGGACCTTCGCCATCAGCCGGACCGTGGACATCTCCACGTGCTCGGCGTCGAACGGGTCCAGGCTGTCCTGGTAGAAGGTGGAGATCGCGCTCACCGCCGAGGAGAGCACGGCCATCGGGTGCGCCTCGCGGGGGAAGCCGTCGAAGAAGCGGCGCATCTCCTCGTGCAGCAGCGAGTGCCGGCGGATCCGCTCGCTGAACTCGGTCAGCTGCTGGGTGGTCGGCAGCTCACCGTAGATCAGCAGGTAGGAGACCTCCAGGAAGGAGCTCTTCTCGGCCAGCTGCTCGATCGGGTAGCCCCGGTAACGCAGGATGCCCGCGTCACCGTCGATGTAGGTGATCGCGGATGAACAGGCGGCGGTGTTGACGAACCCGGGGTCGTACGTCGTCATCCCGGTTTCCTTCAGCAGCTTGCTGACACCGATACCGTCGGGGCCCTCGACCGCGGAATGTACCGGCATCGACAGCTGCCCGCCGGGGTGATCGAGCTTGACTTCCGTCATGTGGTTCCTCGCTTCGCCGGCAGATCTACGTTGAATTGCCTTCGCTTCTACCGTAATTGCGGTTGCGGCGACACCGCCCCTCGTGGTTCTGCGGTGAGGTATGCGTCACCCGATTCCCGACCGGCGAGCTGGGAAACCCCGACGATCGGGACCTGGAGCAGCGAACGGAACACAGCGTGTTAATGCGGACGAGCCAAGCGAACTGCGCGGCGGCTCAGTGCGACGGCTCAGCGCGGCGGGTGTGCGCCGTCGCAGGGTGGCGCTACCGGGCGGCTCAGGAGATGGCACTGCCGGGCGGCTCAGGAGATGGCGCTGCCGGGCGGCTCAGGAGATGGTCAGCTGGCGCATTCCGCCGTCGGGCTGGACCAGGTAAAGGTCGAGCCGGTTGGCGCCGACGCGGAAGAGCCGGTCGTCGGCGAGCAGCGCGGCGAAGCGACGGCCACCCGGGTCGGGCGCGACCACCGGGACCACGGCGGCAACGGTGCCGTTGACCGCCACCGCCAGCTCGGTGCCGTCCGGCACCGAATCCGGCAGGGTGCCCCAGACCATGCCCGGCAGCACCCCCTCATCCGGATCGACGAAGCGGAACGCGTCCAACCCGGCCACCCGAGCGGTGCCGCCGGGCGGTGCGGCGCCCACCGCCGTGCCGACCAGCGGATGCGGGGCCGACGGCGGCATCCCGGCGGGCACCCCGCCGGGCAGCGGGATCGGTTCCCCGGGCCGGTCGTAGAAGAGCTTGCCGGCGTCGGTACGCGCCGGCTGACGGGCGGAGCGGCCGTCGACCCGCCAGGGCAGCCGGATGGCGGCCTCGTCGGCGATCGTCGGCAGCAGGTCGACGTGTTGCCAGTTGCGGTCGTCGACCCGGCCGGTGCGCTGCCCCGGCGTCTTGACGAACATCGGCACCCAGGCCACCTGCTGCGGTGCGGCCCGGATGGCGTCGAGTCCCCGGCCCTGCACGCCCTTGGTGAAGCTGACCCCGTGGTCGGCGGTCACCACCACCAGCGCCTGATCCCAGAGCCCGTTCTCGCGCAGGGTCCGCAGCGTCTCGCCGATCAGCCGGTCGGTGTAGCCGAGCTGCGCCAGGTGCCGGGCGCGGGCCAGCTCCACCCACCCGTCTCCCTCGTTGGGGAAGTCCTCGGGTGCCTCGTAGCGTGCGCCGGAGGGCAGGTACGCCCACGGTGAGTGCGGCATCAGCAGGTGCAGGAAGTGCAGCGTGGGTCGGGCCGCCGGGGTCAGGCCGCGCAGGAAGCTGGTGAACCGGGCCGGCTGGTTGAGGGTGAGGCTGTCCCAGCGGAACTTCGGGTCGGTCGGCACCGGCTCGGCGGCGTCGATGCCCGCCTCCTCGGCGGTGCGTTCCCGGTACGAGTTCTCCGGGTCGATCCGGCTGTCCTGTGGCGAGGTCAGCTGGCGCAGCAGCTTGCCGGTCTCCCGCACCAGCACACCGAGGCCCTGCTCGGGGGTGACCGGCTGCTCGCAGCGGCTGGGCGGGCAGAGCCGGGTGATGCTCTCCTCGGCGCGGATGTCGTACAGGCCGCCGAGGGCGGTGAAGAGGTTGTCCGGGTGGTGGGAGAAGTGCGGCGCGACCGGTTCCGTCGGATACCGGCCGGTCAGCATCGCCGGCAGCGCGTACGGTGTCCAGCCGCTGACGCCTGTGGCGTTGCGGTACCAGGTCGAGGCGCCGGCCAGCTCGGCGAAGTGCGGGAAGCGTCCGGCGTCGATGCGGCCCTGCTGGTCCAGCAGGGAGACCAGGGGCAGCTCGTCGAGGACGAGCACGACCACCGGCGGATGCCGGTCGCCGGTGGCGGTGCCGGCCAGGCCGCCGTGACCGCGCGGCAGCACGACCGGCCCGGTCGGCGAGACGAACAGGAACAGCATGGTGAAGACCAGCGGCCCGACGGCGGCCAACCGCAGCGCCGCGCGCAGCGCCCGCCAACGCCGGTGGGCGAACGCCGCGGCGACACCCACCGTCGCGGCGACCACCAGCAGCGGTACGCCCCGCAGCGGCGTGCCGTGCCGGCCGACCTGCACCGCCAACGCGGCCACCAGCAGGGCCACCAACAGGGTGTGGGTGGCCGCCCGCGCGGCCGGTCCGGCCAGCCCGGACAGCGCGCCGAGCAGCCCGAGCGCCACCGTCGGCAGCACCACGACCAGGGCCACCAGCAGCAGAATCTCGCCCCGGTCGGCGCGGTGGAAGAGGAAGAAGTCGGGGCTGCGGCCGAGCACGTCCAGCAGCGGCTGGGTGATCACCAGCCCGACCAGTGCCGCGACCTCCAGCAGTCGCCCCACCTCGGGCCGCCAACCACCCCAGCGCCAGCGGCGCGGGCGCGGCGACCCGTCGCCGGTCGCCGCCGGATCGGTGACGGCGAGCCCGCCCGGCTCGTCGGTGGGCCGGTCAGCCCCGCAGTCCGGGCCCGGGGCGGTGCCGTGACTCAGCCGGCCGCCTGGCCGGTCGGTGGGATTGTCAACCACCCAGGGCCACCCGGTACAGGGTGCGGGTGCCCGAGGGCAGCTCCAGCCGCTCCTCGACCGTGCCGTACCCGGCGAGCAGCGCCTCGAAGGCGTCCCGCCGGTAGTCGGGGAAGATCCCGTCCGGCTTGTTGGCCAGCAGTCGTACGGCCATCGGGTCCTCGGGGTGGACGAACTCCACCACCAGCCGGCCGCCGGGTCCGGCGTAGCCGGCGAGGCACGCCACCACCTCGGGCAGTGGCACGTTGCGCCCGATCGCCAGGTGGTGCACCAGGGCCAGGGCGAGCACGGTGTCCGCGCCGGCCCGGGCGGCGAACGAGGCCCGCTCGACGCCGCGCCAACCGCCGCCGGGCGAGGGGTCGGCCAGGTCCAGCACCAGCGGCAGCACCCGCCGGTCGCCCTCGTCGCGCAGGGTGCGGTAGAGCCGGTCGAGCACCGCCGGGTCCTGTTCAACGGCGACCACGTAGTCGGCGTGCCGGGCGGCGAGGCGGGAGTAGTGGCCGTCGTTGGCGCCGAGGTCGAGCACAAGACGGCTGCGGCGTACGCCGGTGAGCGCCGCGGTGACGAACCGCTCCTTGCCGGCCCGGTCGGCGTCGGAGTAGCCGCAGGTGCGCTGGTAGTCCACCCAGTGGCTGGCGGGCGGCCGGTGATCGAGGCGGCGCACCAGCTTCTCCATCCCGCGTACGGTGGCCAGCGCCAGCTCGCGGGTGTAGCCGGCGTCGCGCAGCTGCGTCCGGACGTCGGCGGTGCTGCGGCCCGCGTTGCGCCGCTGCACGCTGTGGTGCAGGTGGACGTGGGTCAGTACGCCCGGCGAGAGCCGGCGCAGGCCGCGCAGGAGGTGGCTCATCTGCTCCGCCTCGATGCCGTCGATCCGGGCCCGCAGCCAGGGCTGGAAGTCCACCCCGAGGTGGGCGCCGAGCAGCAGCGGATAGAGCAGCGTCTGGCAGAACTGCCGGTAGCCGGCCCAGGGTTCGCCCTCGCGCAGCGGGGCGAAGGAGCCCACGTCGATGAAGACCGGCTGGCTGCCGCGCCACTGGAGGTTGTACGCCGAGCCGTCCTTGGTGGTGAAGCCCGCCGGCAGCGCCGTACGGAGGATCTCCAGGTGCAGCAGCGCGGCGTCGCGCAGCATGGTGTGGGACCACTCGTACGGGTGGGAGACGAACGGGATGCGCTCGTGCCGCAGCACCGCCGCCCAGGCCGGCTCTCCCGACCCGGCGGGCGTGGTCGGCGGCGTCGCCGGGCTGGCGTCAGCCGGCAGTTCCTCGGTGCCGCAGACCTTGCCGGCCGCGACCAGGTGTGGGAAGAAGGTGCTGCCGGCCAGGGCCCGCCAGTGCGCGGCGGCGGTCTCGTCGAGGGCGCGGAGCACGGCACCGCCGGCGTGGAACACCCGGTTCGCCGGGTCGCGGAACGAGCCGGGCTCGGCGCGTGGCTCAGCGTCGAGCCGGGCCGCTGGCGAGGCACGGCCGAGGTCGGGGATCACCATGCCGGACGGGTCAGCTCTGGTCGGTGGGCTGGCGGCGGAAACGACTGACGAGTCTGCGCCAGTAGAGCTTGGCGGCCACCGCGACACCGGCGATCCCGCCGACCACCGCCTGCACGATCAGGCTGCCGGACCCCGCGTCCAGGTAGGCCAAGTGGTTCACCGACCGCTCCTCTCCCGCTTGCCGTCTCGACACCGGCAACCGCCCGTCCGTCGCATTTCGGAATTGGGTGGCATAGCCGGACTTGTCCCACCGTACGCGTTCTGCCGTGCCCTGTCGGGTACATCGCGGGACTTCCCGGAGCCGTTTTGTTCAAGACGTCGGCTCGGGTGCCGTCGTAGCCTGCCGCCATGAACCCGTACCTCGACATGATCGGATTCGTCACCACCGACATGGCCCGCACGCTGGAGTTCTACCGACGGCTCGGGCTCGACATCCCGGCCGGGGCGGAGAAGGAGCCGCACGTGGAGGTGACCCTGCCGGGCGGGCTGCGCCTCGCCTGGGACGACGTCTCGGTGACCCGCTCCATCGATCCCGACTGGACCCCGCCGGTCGGCAGTCCCCGGTCGGCGCTGGCCTTCCGCTGCGCCGACCCGGCGGAGGTCGACCGCTGGTACGCCGAGCTGACCGCCGCCGGCTGCCATGGTCACCGGCCGCCGTGGGACGCTCCCTGGGGCCAGCGCTACGCCATCCTGCACGACCCCGACGGCAACGCCGTCGACCTCTTCGCACCGGCCCCGACCCCGGACTCGTGACCGGCTCAGGAGGTGGGCAGGGACTCGTGACCGGGCTCAGGAGGTGATCAGGAGGTGAGCAGCGCCCCGGGCGGCACACCGGCCAGGGCGCGGACGTCGCGGGTCAGGTGGGCCTGGTCGGCGTAGCCCGTGCGGGCGGCCACCTCGGCGAGCGGCACCCCGCCCCGGGCCAGCGCCAGCGCCCGGCGCATCCGCAGGATCCGGGCGAGGGTCTTCGGGCCGTACCCGAACAGGTGCCGACTGCGTCGCAGCAGGCCACGCGGGTCGAGGCCGACCTCCGCGGCGGTCGCGGCCACCGGGGCGCCGGCGGCCAGCGCGGCGGCCACCCGGCGGCCGAGCCGGTCCGGGCCACCGGCGGCACGCAGCCGGTACGCGGTCACCTCCACCAGGACGGTCGCCGGGTCGGCCGCGGCCCGGTCGGCCAGCGACGCTTCGTACCGGGCACCCCAGAGATCCGCCAGCCGTACCCGCTGATCGCGCAGTTCGACGGCGGGCACGCCGAGCACCGCCGGGCCCACCCCGGGTGGCAGCCGCAGCCCGACCCACCGCTCCCCCGGCGCGCTGGTGGCGAGGTACGCGGTGCGGTCGGGACCGGCCACCAGCAGCCCGGCCCGGCTGGACCAGAGCAGATCGAGGCAGCCGTCCGGAAGCACCCGGGTGACGCCGGGCTCGGCCGGCGCCGTGCTGGTCCAGAGCACCGCACCGGCGACGCCGGCCGCTCGTTCCCGATACACGTCGCCAGCCTGCCACGCACGCCCACGCCACCGGCCGCGACCCACCGTGCGGCGCCTGCCGCGCTGCCGCTCCTGCCGGCTTGTTAAAAGGGGGCCCTTGCTATGCACCAGGCGTTAAGAAGGGGCCCTTCCTTACCGGCAGGCGGACGGTGAAGGTGGTGCGGCCGGGGCGGGTGTCGAGGGTGACAGTGCCGTGGTGGGCCTCCACCACGGCGGCCACGATGGCCAGGCCGAGGCCGGTGCTGCCGTGGGTCCGGGAGCGGGAGCTGTCGCCTCGGGCGAACCGTTCGAAGACCTCGTCCCGCAGCTCGGGTGGTACGCCGGGGCCGTCGTCGGTCACGCTGAGTTCGGCCGCGTCGGCGGCCAGCCGCAGGCTGGTGGTGACGGTGCTGCCGGGCGGGGTGTGCACCCGCGCGTTGGCCAGCAGGTTGGCCAGCACCTGGTGCAACCGGGCCGCGTCACCGGGGACCCGGATCACCTCGCCGGGCAGGTCGAGTTGCCAACGGTGCTCGGGGCCGGCGACGTGGGCGTCGCTCACCGCGTCCACCACAAGCGCGGTGAGGTCGACCGACTCGACCGCGAGCGGGCGGCCGGAGTCCAGCCGGGCCAGCAGCAGCAGGTCGTCGACGAGACTGGTCATCCGGGTGCTCTCCGACTCGACCCGGCGCAGGGCGTGCGCCACGTCGGGCGGCACCCGGTCCCGGCCCCGTCGGGCCACCTCGGCGTAACCCCGGATCGCCGCGAGGGGGGTACGCAGTTCGTGGCTGGCGTCCGCGACGAACTGGCGTACCCGGGTCTCGCTGGCCTGCCGGGCGGCGAGCGCGGCGGCGACGTGCCCGAGCATCCGGTTGAGCGCGGAACCCACCTGGCCCACCTCGGTACGCGGATCGGTGTCGGCGGCCGGTACCCGTTCGGAGAGCGCCACCTCGCCCCGGTCCAGCGGCAGTTCACTGACCCGGCCGGCGGTGGCGGCGACCCGGCGCAGCGGACGCAGGGTGGCCCGGACGATGAGGGCGCCGGCGGTGCCGGCGACGATGAGCCCGGCGGCGGTGACCGCGGCCTGGGCGGCCACCATCCACCACACGGTCTCCTGCACCCCGGAGAGCGGTACGCCCAGCACCCGCACCGTCCCACCGACGGATTGTCTGGCGACCAGCCGGTAGCTGCCCCGGTCGCCGAGGTCGCGACTGTGCGCGCGGCGGTCGGTGGGCACCTCGGCCAACGCGGCCACCTGGTCGACCGGTACCGCCTGTTCCTCCCGGCCGGCCAGCGTCCACGCCTCGGTGACCTGGCCGTCGACGATGCGGGCGCTGATCGTGCCGGGTGGGAAGCCGCGCGGGACCCGTACGTCGGACCAGGGTGGGGCACCCGGTCCCGGCTCCCACGGCGTGCCGACGCGGACCCCGGCCATCGGCAGAAGCTGCTCGTCCAACCGGGAGATCAGGAACTGCCGCAGCGCCGCCGTGGTGATCGCGCCGATGGCCAGGCTGACCACGGCCAGCAGGGCGACCAGGGTGACCACCAGCCGGGTCCGCAGCGACCAGCCGGTCAGCCACCGGCGCAGCGTGCTCACTCGGCCGGCTTGAGCAGGTACCCGGCCCCGCGCAGAGTGTGGATCATCGGCTGCCGGCCGGCGTCGATCTTCTTGCGCAGGTAGGAGATGTACAGCTCGACCACGTTGGCCTGGCCACCGAAGTCGTAGTTCCAGACCCGGTCGAGGATCTGCGCCTTGCTCAGCACCCGCCGGGGGTTGCGCATCAGGTACCGCAGCAGCTCGAACTCGGTGGCGGTCAGCGTGATCAGCTGGCCGTCCCGGCGTACCTCGTGGCTCTCCTCGTCGAGGCTGAGGTCGCCGACGGTCAGCACCGCGTCCGGCCGGGTGGCCACGGCGAAGCCGGAGCGGCGCAGCAGCGCCCGCAGCCGGGCGATCACCTCCTCCAGGCTGAACGGCTTGGTCACGTAGTCGTCACCGCCGACGGTGAGCCCGGCGATCCGCTCCTCGACCGCGTCGCGGGCGGTCAGGAAGAGCACCGGCACGGTGGCGTTCTCCGCCCGCAGTCTGCGTAACACCTGGAAGCCGTCCAGGTCGGGAAGCATCACATCGAGCACCACCGCGTCGGGCTGGAACTGCCGGGCGACGCGGAGCGCGGCCATCCCGTCGCCGGCCGTCCGGACCTGCCAGCCCTCGTAGCGCAGCGCCATCGACATCAGGTCGGTCAGGGTCGGCTCGTCGTCGACCACAAGTACCCGGACCGGTTCCCCGTCCGGCCGACGCAGCTCGACGCGCCCCGGCCCGGCTTCACTCTCGGTCATCACGGCGTCCATGGTGAGCCGGACCGCTGGGTCCAGCTTGTGAGTTTCCTGTGCGCCGGCTGTGCGCCCGGGCGCGGAGTCTCACTCCGTCACGCCGACCGGGTCGGTACGGACGAAACGCATGGTCCAGACGCTGCCGTCGGGGCGCTGACGGGCGTAGAGGTGGTCGGCGGCCGGGGTGGGCGCCGCCTCGGGCCGGCGGAGCACCCAGAGCCGGGGCGGGGCCCCGTCCGGGCCGGCCGGCAGCGCCCGGACCATGTCATGTGCCGGACCACCGACGAATCGTACGGTCACCTCACTCATCACCCGCTCCGCCTCCCACTGCCCGACACTGGCGTCCCGGCTCGCACGCTAACCCCACCAGCCCCGTTCCGAGGCCGGTTTGCCCTGATCGGGGGCGGGGTACCGTGCGGGACGCCGCGGGCACGCGCGCCGG
Source organism: Micromonospora sp. PRAS1 (assembly GCF_059553435.1). NCBI lineage: Bacteria > Bacillati > Actinomycetota > Actinomycetes > Micromonosporales > Micromonosporaceae > Micromonospora > Micromonospora sp. PRAS1. The sequence continues at coordinate 68,042 of NZ_JCANNB010000029.1, read as the reverse complement.
GGCGAGCAGCACGAGGGCAAGGAGCGGGCGATGAGAACGCTGGACGGGCGGTACCGGCTCGATCAGCGGATCGGCCTCGGCGGCATGTCGGAGGTCTGGCGGGCACACGACGAGGTGCTGGACCGCGAGGTGGCGGTGAAGCTGCTGTCACCCGGACAGCCGGACGGTGCCGCGTCGGTGGCGCGCATCCGCGCCGAGGCCCGTTCGGCGGCCCGCCTGGTCCATCCCAACGTCGCAAGCGTGCACGACTTCGGGACCTGCGCGGTGCTTCCGGGACACGAGACGCCGTACATCGTGATGGAACTGGCCCTGGGCGAGACGCTCGCCGCACACCTGCGGGCCGGCCCGCTGGACTGGCGGATCGCGGTACGGGTGTGCGCGGAGGTGAGCGCCGCGCTGGCCGCAGCACACGCACACGGCATCGTGCACCGCGACATCAAGCCGGCCAACGTGATGCTCACCCCCTCCGGCGCGAAGGTGCTCGACTTCGGCATCGCCACGCCGGCCGGCGCCGCCGACCCCACGCCCGAGGGCATCGTGATCGGTACGCCCGCCTACCTGGCACCGGAGCAACTACGGCGGGCTCCGGCCGCCCCGGCGGCCGACATGTACGCCCTCGGCGTCCTGCTCTACTGCTGCCTCACCGGACGACTGCCGTACGCCGCCGACAGCGTGACCGAGTTGCTCGGCCCGGAACGGCGACAGCCCCCGCAGCCCCTGCCCGAGGTCCCTGGTCTGCCCGCCGAGGTGGCCGACCTGTGCCGGCGCCTGCTGGCCGAGGAGCCGACCGGGCGGCCGACCAGCCTGCTGGCCGCGCTGCTGCTCGCCGAGGCGGTCGACGCGCGGGTGTACGTGCCCATGCATCAGCCACTGATGCCGCGCCCGCGAACGCCCTCGATCAGCCCGTGGACCGAACGCGCGGCCGCGGAGGTGACCGAGGCCGCGCCGATCCAGTTGACCCAGACGGCGGCCGAGGTCCCGGGGGCCCGTCGCGGCGGGTGACGCGGCGCTGCGCAGGTCGGGCGGGCCGCCTTCCGGCGCGACGGCGGCAGGCGCGGCCCCGGTTTCACCGGACCCCGCTCGGGTAGCCGGGCGGGGAGTGACGGGAGGAACGCAGATGCCGAGTTCCAGGCCGAACGAGGTTGCCACCGCGACCGCCGAGGGTGGTCACGTCCGCACCGACGACGGAGCGCTCTCCACCGCCCTCGCCTCTCCGCTGGCGCCGCACTGCTCGGGGCTGACCCCGGAGCAGTTGCTCGCCGCCGCCTTCGCTTCCTGCCTGCACCACGCGGCGGTGGAAGCGGCTGGCGCGATCACGGACGAGGCGCACACCGTGCAGGTGCGCGCGGAGGCGCGGCTGGGGCGCGACGACGACGGTCGTTACCGGGCCGACGTGCACGCCTCGATCTCCTCGGTGGGGCTGACCCGCCAGCAGCTCACCGAACTGGCCGAACAGGCGGACCGGCTCTGGCCGTTCTCCAGCGCGGACGGTGGTAGGCACCGACTCACCGTCGCACCGGCGGAGAACGGTCGGCACTGACGCCGGGCCCCCGGCCGCTACCCGCCCGAGCGCACCAGCGGCCGGCGCCCGGCCGGCCAGGGCCACCCTCGTCCGTTCGGTGGATGCGGGTTGGAGGTCATATAGACCTTGGCAAGATCGCCTATTCGCCCTCGTTTCACGGGTTAATTCGGGTATAAACGGAATATCGGATAATCGCCTGCCATCCGATATGGGAGCATGCGCAGAGATTCGTCCCGCCGATAGCCGCAAATTGTGACTCATGCCACCAACCGGGCCGATGGCAGCGGGCCGAGAGCTATCTAGCCTCGGCGAGTGCATCCCGACGACCAGATCGACCAGAAGCTGACCCCCAAGCCCTCGGCGACCCGCTCGAACGATGGAGCATCATCCGAACGGCCGACCGGCCGGCACCGGGCCGCCGAACCGGGCCGCCGCGGCATCCACGCCCTGCGCGGCTCCATCCCCCCTTCCCGGGTTCGCGCCCTGCTGGGCTCCATCCCCGTCCGGGTGGCCCTCGCCACCGGCGTGACCTGCTGCCTCGGGGCAGCGGGCGCGGTCGCCGCGACTCGTGACACCGCCGAGGCACCCGCGCCACCGGTGGCCGAGGCGGTCGCCGACCGCGCGCTGGCGGCGCAGGACGAGGCCGCCTCCCGCTCGTTGGAGCGCAGCCCTTCCCCGACCCCCGCCAGCCCGACCCCCAGCGCCTCGCCGAGCGCGAGCGCCTCGCCGACCGCCAAGCCATCGGCCAGTCCCAAGCCGACCAAGACCAAGACCACCCCGACCCGCCCCAAGCCGGTCGCCGGACTCACCCAGGCGCAGATGGACAACGCCAAGGTCATCGTCGACGTGGGCGTCAAGCTGAAGGTGCCGCGCCAGGGCCTGGTCATCGCCGTGGCCACGGCGATGCAGGAGAGCACCCTGCTCAACTACGCCAGCGGCGTGCTGCCCGAGTCGCAGAGCTACCCGCACCAGGCGATCGGCTGGGACCACGACTCGGTCGGGCTGTTCCAGCAGCGGCCCAGCAGCGGCTGGGGCAGCGTACGCGACCTGATGCGTCCGGCCTACGCCGCCCAGGCGTTCTACGAGGCGCTGCTCGAGGTGCCCGGCTGGCAGCAGATGAGCCTGACCCTGGCCGCCCAGGCCGTGCAGATCTCCGCCTTCCCGTACGCGTACGCGCAGCACGAGGAGCGGGCGGCCACCATCGTGGCCGCGCTGACCTCCTGACCGGCCCGCCGACGGTACCCGGGACGAGTCGCGGTCAGGCGCGCTTCGGCAGCACGACCACCCGACCGAAGAACTCGTCGATGCGGTGCACGACGTCGTTGAAGTCGTCCAGGTCGATCGGCTTGGTGACGTACGCGTTGGCCTGGAGGGTGTAGCTGCTGATGATGTCGGTGTCCGCGTTCGAGGTGGTCAGCACCACGATGGGGATGGTGCGCAGATCCTCGTCGCCCTTCACCTCGCCCAGCACCTGACGCCCGTCCATCCGGGGCATGTTCAGGTCGAGCAGGATCACGTCCGGACGGTGGGCGCCGGTGTGCCGGCCCTCTCGGCGCAGGAACTCCATCGCCTCCTGGCCGTCACCGACCACGTCGATGACCTTCTCGACGTCCGAGGTCGCCAGCGCCTCCTCGATCATGAGCACGTCGCCCGGGTCGTCGTCGACCACCAGGATGCGAACCGGGTCAAGCGTACGAGCGGCCATCACTACCTGCCTCAGGTCGGAGGACGGGATCTACCGATCCCGCATCGGCGGCAAAATCTAGCCGATCGCCGGGCGGTCCGTAGCCGCCGGGTCGCCGGCTTCGGTCGAGTACCCGAGCACGTCGGCCAGACCGGTCAGCTTGAGCACCCGCTCGACCCGGCCGGTCGCGCCGGTGACCCGCAACCACCCCCCGGCGGCGGCAACACGGTTGTCGCCGCGGACGAAGACGGCGATGCCGGTCGAGTCGCAGAAGGTGAGGTCGGTCAGGTCGACCAGGAGTTGCCGCTCACCGGCGGCGGCGAGCCGGTCGATTGCGGCATTGAGCTGGGGGGCGCTGCGCAGGTCGAGCTCACCGGCGAGACGGAGACGGGCGGGCCCGGCCTCGCCGCGGTCGGCGTACGTGACGGTGAACGTCACGGGAATCCCCTCTCGCCATCCTGGTCCGGATGTTTGCAGTGGGGCAAGTATAGAGCCAGCCACCCGGCGGACCGCAGTTTACGCCCGCTACGGCAACGTCTGCCGCACCGCCACCGGCAACACCGCGCACGCCTCGTGCAGGAAGCGTACGGCGCGCGGCGAGTCGTGCAGCGCGTCGGCGTAGTGCCCCAGCGTGGTCTCCACCGCGACGACCGGCACACCCCGACTGTCCAGAATGGCGACCAGCCACGCCACGAACTCGGTGAACAACGAGCCGTCGTCGACGTAGAGCGCGGCGGCGAGGAAGTCCACGATGAATCCGAGATCGCTGATCGTCGAATCCAGTTGGGCATGGCTGTAGTCGCGGGTGGCCGGCAGCCGCTGCGCCAGGTGGTCCAACGCGCTGTCGATCAGCTCCGGACGGCGGCGGACCAGGGCGGCGTACTCGTCGTCGGCCAGGTGCGCCAGGCTGGCCGGGGTGGCCGCCCGCAACGACCGCTCGTCGGCGAGCAGTTCGGCGGCGGCCGGCGCGTCGGGGGCCCACGGCACGCCGAGTCGCCGGGCCCAACGACCGTCCGTGCCGAATCCCCGGCCGCCGACGACCACCGGCACATCCGAGCGCCGGCACGCCTCGATCATCCGGTGCGCGTGCGGCAACCGCATCGGCAGCGCGCAGGCCAGGGCGACCGCATCCGCGTCATGCCGGTGCAGGTACGACACCAGGTGCGCAGCGGGCACGCTCGCGCCGAGGAAGGTCACCCGCCAGCCCCGCAGGCGCAGCACCTCGGCGACCAGCCGCGCCGGCAGCGCGTGCCACTCACCGTCCATACAGGCCACCACGACCCGACCCCGGATCGGGCGGACGTCGGCGTAGGCGGCCACGGCCGCCACCACCCGCTCGCTGATGTGCGTGGCCGCGTGTTCCTGCGCGACGCTCCACTCGTTACGGGCCCACCGTTCGCCCACCTCCGCCTGGGCGGGGGCGACCAGGTCCAACAGCACCCGGTCGGCGGGCAGCCCGGCGTCGAGCAACCTCCGGGCCACCTCGATGGCCGTCGTCTCGTCGGCCTCCGCGAGGCAGTGCAGATAGTCCTGGTATTCGCTGACGGGCAGGACATCTGTGGTCGCCGCGGTCACGGTGCAGCCGTTCCTTCCTGGCCCATCCCGGCGGGGGTGGGCACCGCGTGCAGATGGCGGTGCGGGCGGAGGCCGGCGCCCGTGGCGCGCAGCGCGAGCACCGCGATGTCGTCGTGGTCGCCCTGGGCCAGCCAGTCGCAGGTGATCTGCTCCACGCGCTCGGCCAGGGCCGGTGCCGGCATCCGGTGGCAATTGGTAAGTGCCTGCGTCAGGCGGTCCGTGCCGAGCTGCTCGTCGCCCCGCCGGCCACCGCGTGCCTCGGTCACCCCGTCGCTGTAGAGCAGGCAGGTCTCACCCGGGGCGAGCCGGGTGGTGACCTGACCTACCCGGGGATCCGGCACCACGCCGATGAGCATTCCGTTTAGCGGCAGCTGTTCCACCTCGCCGGAGGCGCGCAGCACCAGCGGCGGTAGATGACCGCCGCCGGCCAGGGTCAGCGTCAGACCGCCGTCGCGGTGCGGCCGGACGACACCGAGCACCATCGTGGCGAACCGGCCCTGCCCGTGCGCCAGGGTGGTCTCCAGCAACGCGTCGTTGAGCAGCCGCAGCAGCCGGGCTGGCTGGTGCTCGATCCGGTGCAGCGCGTGCAGGCACTGGCGCAGCTGCCCGGTGAAGACCGCCGCCTCGACGCCCTTGCCGGAGACGTCGCCGAGGAAGAAGACCGAGCCGCCGTCGGGCAGGCGGTGCGAGCCGTAGAAGTCGCCGCCGATGCGCAGTCCGCCCGGCGCCGGCCGGTACGCCGTACCCCACTGCACGCCTGCGGTCTCCGGCGGTTCCACCGGCAGCAGGCTCGCCTGGAGGGTGTCGGCAACCTCGGCCTGGTCGCGGTAGAGCCGGGCGGTGGTCAACGCCGCGCCGGCCCGGGCGGCGAAGGCCCGGATCAACTCGAGGTCCTCCTCGCCGTACCAGCGGGTGGCGGGTCGGGCCAGCAGCAGCACGCCTACCGGCTCGTCCCGGCCGGGCAGCGGCACCAGTCGGACCCCCACGTCGGCGGCGCAGAGCCCGGGCAGCCAGCCCGCCTCGACGGCCTGCTCGGCCAACCAGTCGACGGAATGCGGCGAGGCATCGTGCAGCCCGTCGACGACCGCCGGGGGCAGCTCGGCGGCGCCGAGCACGCCACGGTCCACCTTCGGTGTCTCGTCTTCGGCCCGCTGGGCCCGCCACCAGCGGGCCCGGCCGGACCGTGGGGCCAGCACCAGCACGGCCACGTCGGCCAGGGTGGGCACTGCGAGCCGGACCACCGCCGCGGCGGCGCGGTCGGGATGCAGCGGGTTGCCGAGCTTCTCGCCGGTCGCGGCGAGGAACGCCGACCTGGCCCGCTCGGCCACCAGCGCGTCGGCTCGGCCGACACTCTCACTGACGTCCTCGACGTACCAGCAGCTGCGCCCGGCCGTCAGCCGCACCCGCCGGGCGCGCAGGCTGCGGCCGTGGTGGACGAACTCGGCGTGGGTGGAATCCGGACCCATCCCGGCGAACCCGGTGAGCGTGCCGCCGATCACGGCCTCCGGCAGCAACTGCTCGGCCAACGGGCTGACGTGCCACAGCACGTCGTCCGGACCGCAGACCAACAGGCCCTCGCGGAAGTTCTCGACCAGCTGCGGCCAGTCGGCGACGGTCCGGGCCCCCGACCGCTCAAAGGAGACTTCGCCGTCGGCGGACCGGGGCGTGGTGGGAGGCCACGCCGGCGCCCGCGGGACACTCGCCGTGGAGATCAGTCCGTCGCCGGGATTGAGGTCCCTGACGTCGGCACCAGTCACCAGCTAAGCCCCACTCCTTCTCGATGCCGCACCCGCCGCCAGCGGTATGCCTGTCGCGTCCTCGGGTCCCACCCTACGCCGGAATCGCCGCATCGCCACCCGACGGCTGCTCGCCGGCCCGCTGGCCGTCGGGAGGCGGTACCGCTCAGGGATTGTTACGATCCAAAACGACCCCCTGCCCGCCCGCGAGCTGCGGAAGGCGTGATCGTGCTGCCCCACGGTCGAAGACCCGAGACGACGCCGCTGAGCGTGAATGTCGACCGCTCCGATCCCGACGCGCCCGTCATCCGGGTGGGCGGAGACCTCGCCTACACCACGGCGGCGCCGCTGCGCTCCGAGGTCGACCGGATCCTAAAGAACGCGCCGAGCGGCCTCGTGCTCGACTTCGCCGAGCTGAAGTTCATCGACAGCACCGGGCTGAGCGTCATCGTGCACGCCTGGCGCGAGGGGCAGCGGGAGGGCACCGTCCTGCGGCTGCGCTCGGTGCCCCGGTTCCTCGCGACCATCCTCGACATGACCGGAGTCACCGGTCTGCTGGCCCGCAGCACCCCCGCTGTCCGGCCCGTCGTCGCCGCGCCGGACGAACAGTCCTCAGCAACCGCGTAGACGCGACCACCGATCTGAACTGACCCACCCCCGCGACTTGCGTTGTCCCGCCGGGCTGGGAGCATGGAGGCATGTCCTCCCCGCTGCTGGCCATCGAGGTCAGCCGGTTCACCGGTGACCGCGCTGAGTTGCGGCTCTCCGGCGACCTGGACTTCGACAGCGCACCCGATCTGATCAACGCGGTCGCCGAGTTGCGCCGTGACGGCTATCAACAGCTCGTGATCGACCTGAGCGACGTCGGCCTCTGCGACTCGTCGGGCCTGAGCGCGTTCGTGGTGGCGCACCGGGGCGGCTCCGTCCCGATCCGGTTGACCGGAGTCAGCGCCACGCTACGCCAACTGTTGGACCGCACCGGCCTTACCGAACTGCTGGACCTGCCACCGGCCGCCGAGGACGAGGGCGCGCAGGCAGCGGGCTGAACGGATCCACTCCGGAGCCGGGGTGGCCCCCGACCCTGGGACCAGGGGTCGGGGGCCGGAATATGGCTCAGGGTGCCGGAACCGGAGGTCTGGCGAAGCGTGGTTGCGACGGCAACTCCGCGTCCTCGGGCGGCCCGGAGTCCGGAGTTCTGAACAGATAGCGGACAAAAGTCCCGCTCGCCGGGTCGTCGGCCCCGGGCCACTGTCCGGCACAGTCGACGCCGATCACCTCACGGCCGGTGCCGTCGGCCTCCTCCAGCAACGCCCAGAGGCTCACCGGGTAGCAGCGGGTGCTCTCGGCGGCCAAGCGCCAGCGGGCGTACCAGCCGGGCCGGGCGGGGACGATCTCGACAATCCGCTTCATCACGACCTTTCCTTCGGCGTGCCGCGAAAGTGCTCCGGTCCGCTCCGATCGTCGGTGGCGCCCGGGTGAGCACCCCTCACCCGGGCGGGATGAAGCCGCGTCCGGTCTGTCGGGAGCACCCGGACGGGTGCCCGCGGCCCCGGCAGCGATCGTTTCGCGCCCGGCAGCGACGGGAACGCCACCGGCGAACCCGCAGAACCCAGCGGAAGCGAGGTGTCACCATGCGCAAGCAGATGGAGGGCGACAACCAGCGTCGCCGGGCGTTGGCCCGACAGGCCCGGGAGCGCGGCATGCAGGCAGCCGACACCGGTGCCAGCCTCAGCGCCTCCAAGCAGCTCACCCACCTTGATCAGCACCGGCGAGCCGGCCCGGCACCCGCCGGCAGCCGCCACAAACCGGACACCACGCGTGGCGGGCCCGCTCCCCCGCCGGCGGGCGTCCCGGAGGCGCCCCGACCGCTGCCGCAGGCCGGCCAGGCAGCACCGGGAGTCACCACGATCGGCTACCGGGCTCTGGTCGAGGACGTCGTGCGGCGGGCCGGTGTCGACTTCCGCACCGCGAAGGTGGGGGTGGAGTCGACGGTGCTCGTGCTGGCCTCGGCGCTGGAGACGGCCGAACGCGGACGGCTGCTGGCCGCGGTGCCGGCCTCGCTGCACGACGTCGTGCCGGTCGACGGCATCGAGCGACGCCGGGATCTGCCCGGCTTCCTCTCCGAGGTGGGTCGGATCAGCGGTCGCAGCCCGGAGCAGGCCCGCTACCAGGCCGAGGCCACCCTGGCGGCGCTCGCCGAACACGACCGTGACCTGGTCGAGTCGCTGCACGTGCCGGACGAGCTACGGGAACTGCTGAATCCACCGGCGGTCGGCGGCGGGCTGGTCGGGGCGAGCAGCACCACGGCACCGCTGTCGGACGCGGAGCTGCGCGCGGCCCTGGACGACCTGCCCTACTGGGCGGCGGACGGCAGGTCCCTGGCGCGAACCCTCGAGCTGCCGGCGGGCAACCTCGACCGGGTCCTGGACCGGCTCGACCAGCTTCGCGACCAGACCGGCCGCGGACCGCGGATCGGCCGGGCGGACCCGACGACCGCCGTACTCACCGTCAGCTCACGAAACGCCGCGGCGGTGACCGCGCTCGACATCGACCTGGCGCACGCGGTCGACGCCGCGATCGACGAGGCGGGTGCCGGGCTCGCCGGTTGACCGGCAACCGCTCGGGCGCGCGTACGGGCCGGTGGCTGCCACCCACCGGCCCGGCGTTGTGCGCGGTCGGTCAACGGGCATGCGTCGGCACCTCGGGCGAGGCGCTCTCCAGCGGTACCGCGTTGGCGGGCACGAGTCCGAGCTGCGCCGCCGAGCGGGGCAGCGTCGCGTCGAGCAGCCAGTCGACGCCCACCCGGGCCCGGTTGCCCGGCATCGCGAGCAGGTGGTACCCCCGGGTGACCGCCTTCGCCGGCAGGCCGGAGAGCGGCACCTTCAGTGGGTTCGCCGCCGCCTGCTTACCACCCAGGTCGACCACCCAGCCGAGGTCGTGGTGCCGGTACGGGCGGCGCCGGCCCTGCCCGTACGAGGCGGCTATGTTGTGCGCGGCGAGCTTGCCCTGCCGCTGCGCGTGCTGCGCGGTCATCGTGCAGATCTGGCCGGGTCGGGTCAGGTCCGGCACCGCGGCCGCATCGCCGCAGGCGTACACCTCGGGGAAGCCGGGGACGTTTAGGTACTCGTCGACGACCAACCGGCCCTTCTCGGTCCGCAGGCCCAGCTGCGCCACGAAGGGATCAGGGCGTACGCCGACGCACCAGATCAGGGAACAGGTGGGCACGTACTCGCCATCGGTGAGCTTGACCCCGTCGGCGGTGGCGACCGCGACCGAGGTGCCCATCCGGACATCCACCCCGCGACGGCGCAGCACCCGGTCCGCGGTCTTCGACATCCGCTCGTCCAACTCGGGCAGCACCCGGCCCGCGACGTCGAGCAACATCCACTTGGGGCGTACCTTCAGTCGGGGACGTTGGGCGAGCAGTTCGTCGGTGAAGAGCTGCCCGTGCGCCGCCACCTCGGTTCCGGTGTAGCCGGCGCCCACCACCACGAAGGTGGCGCGGGCCTGCCGCTCGGCCGGATCCTCGGCCTGCTCGGCCAGCTCGATCTGCCGGACCACGTGATCGTGCAGGTAGAGCGCCTCCGGCAGGCCACGGAAGCCGTGCGCGTACTCGGTCACCCCGGGGATCGGCAACAGCTTGTTCACACTGCCCACGGCGAGCACCAGCCGGTCGTACGCCAGCCGGTTGCGGTCCCCCTCCGGCTGGGTGAAGCCCACCCAGCGGTTCTGCAGGTCGACGTGATCAGCCTCGCCGATGACCACCCGCACCCCGTCCAGCGTGCCGGTCAACGGCACCGCGATCCGGCCCGGCTCCACCACCCCTGCGGCCACCTCCGGCAAGAGCGGCAGGTAGAGGAAGTAGTCGGTCGAGTTCAGCAGGACTATCTCGGCCCGGTTGCGGGCCAGCCGGCTGAGCGTCTTGGCGGCGTGGTAACCGGCGAAGCCGGCTCCCACGATCACCACACGAGGTTTCGTCATTCCGGCCCGGTTCCCGCATCGGGCCAGGGCAAACGTCAGCGCGTGGAGAGCCTCACCCGGTAGCGCGACGGTCCAGCGCGGCACGCGTGGCGGCGACGAGGCTCCAGAACGGCGGCAGGGTCCGGGGCCGCGACCGCCGGTCGGGGCGCCACCGCGACCAGGGCCGGTGCCGTGACGGCCGCCCCGGCCAGGGCGGTCAGCACCGTCCGCCGTCCGACAGTCGTCATGCCCGGGTACCGCCACCGGTCGGCGGCATCGGGAACTGGAGGAAGGTGGCGCCACGCAGATCCAGCCAGGCCCGATCCGGGGCGCGGACCAGCCGCATCACCACCTCGACACAGGTCGGGCAGCGCGCGACCAGCCCCGGTGCGTGCGAGTAGACCCGCAGCCCCGCCACGGGGCTGGGCGTACCGCAGTGGGCGCACCGGCCGGTGGCGGTGCTCAGGTCCACCGCGAACAGCTCCCCGAGCGGGCCGTCGAGCATGTTGCCGTCCAGGTAGGGCAGCTCGGTCATCGGCGCCTCTCCTCTCAACCGGTCGGGCCGAAACGTTCGGTACGCACCCGCCGGGCCGGATGGCCCAGGCCGACGAGCAGGTCGGACACCGTCTCCACGAAGCCGGTCGGGCCGCAGACGTAGACCAGGGGGTTCAGCTCCGGCGGCCAGCCGTGGTTGTTGACGTCGGCGAGGCCCAGCCGGTGCGGCTCGCCCCGCCATCCCTCGGGCGCCTCGCGGGTGTAGACGTACGCCACGTCAAGGCCGGCGTCGTCGCGGACCCGGTCGCGCAGCTCCGCGGCGTAGAACACGTCGGCCGGGGTGCGGACGGAGTAGATCAGCCGGAACGGGACCCGACTGCCGGCCGCCCGCCGCGCCCGGATCATGGCCATCAGCGGCACCACGCCCGAGCCGCCGGCGACCAGCAACACCGGGTCGGTCTGCTGCGGTCGCCAGACGAACCAGCCGCCGACCGGCCCGCGCACCTCGACCGGGTCGCCTTCCCGGTAGGCGTCGGTCAGGAAGGGCGACACCTCGCCGTCGGGCACCCGCTGCACGGTCACCTCGACCCGGTCACCGTCGGCCGGCGCGGCCAGCGAGTACGACCTGGCGGCCTGATAGCCATCGGGCGCGGTGAGCCGGATGTCGACATGCTGGCCGGGCAGATGGGCGGACCAACCCGGCACCTCGAGCACCAGGGTCTGCGCGGTCGGCGTCTCGGCCCGGCGCGCCACCAGCCGGGCCGGCTGCCACCCCATGCGCCCGGTCAATCGCCCTGGTACCGCTGCTCACGCCACGGGTCACCGTAGTCGTGGTAGCCGGCGGTCTCCCAGAAACCGGGGGTGTCCTCAAGGCCCAACCGGATGCCGCGCACCCACTTGGCCGACTTCCAGAAGTAGAGGTGTGGCACCAGGAGCCGGGCCGGGCCACCGTGTTCGGCGGGCAGTTCCTCGCCGTCGTAGCTGTGCACCAGCCAGGCCTGCCCGTCGCGCAGGTCGTCCAGCGGCAGATTCGTGGTGTAGCCGCCGTAGGAGTGGGCCAGGGCGTAGTCCGCAGCGGTCTCCACCTCGTCGAGCAGGGTGTCCAGGGAGACGCCCTGCCAACTGGTGCCGAGCTTCGACCACCGGGTCACGCAGTGGATGTCGACGGTCGGGGTCTCCTGCGGCAGCGCCATCATCTCCGCCCAGCTCCACCGGTGTTCGGTGCCGGTCTCGGTGGTGATGACGAACTCCCAGGTCTCCCGCTCGACGCGCGGCGTCGGGCCGGCGGAGAGGACGGGGAAGTCCGGTGTGAGGTACTGCCCGGGTGGTAGATCCGGCGCCTCGGCGCGAGGCCGGCCCGAGAAGCCCGGCGTGACGATGCCCACCGCCAATTCCTACCACGTCCCGGCGTCGCGGCGGGGCTCCGCCGGCTGGTACCCCACGAAAATCGCTCACTGCCGCTCGGTGACGACCTCCTTCGAGCCCGGCACCACGTTGCGGGTGGCCCGCAGGCTGGTGACCGTCACGGCCGTCAGCACCAGGATGATGACCAGGAGCGAGATCTCGGTGGGGATCACCGGTACGCCCTCCCAGATGCCGTGCGCCCAGTGCAGGCCGAGCTTGACACCGATGAAGGCCAGGATGATGGCCAGGCCGTAGCTGAGGTGGACCAGCCGACTCAGCGCCGCGTGCAGTACGAAGTAGAGCGCCCGCAGGCCCAGCAGGGCGAAGGCGTTCGTGGCGAAGACGAGGTACGGGTCCTCGGTGATGCCGTAGACCGCCGGTACCGAGTCGACCGCGAAGACCACGTCGGTGGCGAGCACCGCCACCACCACCAACGCGAGCGGGGTCAGCGCCCGACGTCCGCCGACCCGCACGGTCATCTTCGTGCCGTGGTACTCGTTGACCACCGGCATGAACCGGCGCAGCAGCCGCACCGAGCGCATGTTGGCGATGTCGACCGACTGCTCGTGCCCGGTGAAGGCGTCGCGCAGCAGCTTGGCCGCGGTGAAGAGCAGGATCAGCGCGAAGATCAGGAAAGCGAAGTCGAGGGTCTGCAACGCCGCCGCACCCAGGGCGATGAAGATTCCGCGCAGCACCAGCGCGCCGGTGATGCCGAAGAGCAGCACCCGCTGGGCCAGCACGTTCGGCACCGCGAAGGCGGCGAGCAGCAGCATGAAGACGAAGAGGTTGTCGACCGACAGTGACTTCTCGACCAGGTAGCCGGCGAGGTAGTCGATGCCCTCGCCGCGCCCGAACTCGAACCAGATCCATGCCCCGAAGGCCAGCGGCAGGGCTATGTAGAACGCGGACCAGGCGAGCGCTTCCTTCAGCTTCACCTCGTGCGGGCGTCGGGTCACCACGAAGTCGAGCACCAGCAGCGCGATCACACCGGCAATGGTGATCACCCAGAGCGAGGGCGTACCTACCGACTGCAACTCGGCAGCGACGGACATTTCGGACATGGAGCCTCCTCGAACACCGTGACATGTTCGAGGTCTCCTTCACCCACTTTTCGTGGGCAACCACCCGAGGCACACTCCGGGGCGCGCCGTACTGACCGGTATGGTTCGTGGGAAGTACTCCCCTCGTGGTGCCTAGATTAGGACAGCCGGATTCGACCCGCCAGGCGGGGGACACTGATCACACACCCGGCCGGCTGGACACCCTCGGCCGGACGGCCCCGTCGGGTACTCGGACGCTCGGGCGAGGGCGGAGCAGCCGCATGCCCGGCACCTCCACCAACCGGTACATCGCGCCCGACGCGGCCACCGCGACGGCCAGCGCCACCAGCACCACCACCAGCTCGACCAGGAGCGGCCGGCCGCCGCCGAGCACCTTGACCAGCGCCGCGAGGAGCAGCAGGTGCAGCAGGTAGAACGCGTAGGACCACTCCCCCGCCACCACGGCGGGCCGGGACCGCAACCAGCTCCGCCGGCCCTGGACGTCGCGGGCGGCCACGGCGGCGACCAGCAGCGCCAGCGGGACGACCGTGCCGGCGACCAGCCGCCACCATTCCGGCAACCACCAGCTGGCAAGGTAGGCGGCGACGACCAGGACGGCGACCGGGCCGACGCGTGCCCACCTCGGCCATCGGCCGGCGGCGACGAGGCGGGCGAGGAGGATGCCGGCGACGAACTCGGGCAGCCGGGCCGCCGGAAGTACCCAGATCGCCCAGTAGCGCAGGTCGGCGGGAACGGCAAGGGCGGCAACCGGGACGACCCACACGAGGGCCAGCACACCGGCGAGGGTGGGCCAGAGCGCCCGCTCGGGTAACCGTCGGGCCAGCGCCCACAGCGCGGGGAACAGGGCGTAGAAGAAGGCCTCGCAGGACAAGCTCCACGCCACGGCGTTGACGCCGAAGTAGACGCCCTCGTCCGGGACCCATGCCTGAAGCAGCAGCAGGGTGGCCAGGGCGGTCCCGAGACCGACGGTGGTGCCGGCCACGACCAGACCGGCGAGGGCGACGGCCCAGGCGACGGCGTGGTTGGGCCACACCTTTGCCAGGCGGCGGCGCCAGAACCGGTGCACCCGGTCCCCGGGTCGGGCGGACCAGGCCAGCACGAAACCGGAGAGCAGGAAGAAGAACGACACGCCGGTTGCGCCCTGCCGGAACAACCACTGCGTGACCGGGGTGTCGACCAGCCCGACGGCCAGCGCATGGAAGCCGAACACGGCGGCAGCGGCGATGGCGCGGAGGCCGGTGAGCGACTCGATGCGGGTTACCGTCGGCGAATTTCATCGGGCCGACGGTAGGGAACAACAACTGCGACGAATATCAGCTATCAGTCATGGCCCGATAGCACACAGTTAACATTCCGGTCGTCTCCTCGGCCCCGCCGCTCGGCGACCAGGGAACGAAGGCCAGGATGATCGTATCGTGATCCGATGACCGCAGAGCTGCCCGCCGGACCACTGGCCGGCGTGCGCGTCGTCGAGCTGGCCGGGATCGGGCCGGGCCCGTTCGCCGCGATGATGCTGGCCGACCTCGGCGCCGACGTGATCCGGGTGGACCGGGTGACCGACGTCGCCACCGACGCCTTCGGCGCGCCGCACCCGGACCTGCTGAACCGGGGTCGCCGCTCGATCGGGGTGGACCTGAAATCGACCGACGGCCGGGAGGTGGTGCTGGCCCTGGTCGGCGCGGCGGACGTACTGATCGAGGGTTTCCGTCCCGGGGTGACCGAGCGACTCGGCCTCGGCCCGACCGACTGCCACGCGATCAATCCGGCATTGGTCTACGGCCGGATGACCGGCTGGGGGCAGCACGGCCCGTACGCGGCGAACGCCGGGCACGACATCGACTACCTGGCCCTCACCGGTGCCCTGCACGGGATCGGGCGGGCCGGGCAGCCGCCGGTGCCGCCGCTGAACCTGCTCGGTGACTTCGGCGGCGGCGGGATGATGCTGGCCCTGGGCATCGTCTCCGCTCTCTACGCGGTGCGCGGCGGCGCGGCCGGTCAGGTGGTCGACGCGGCGATCGTGGACGGCGTGGCGGTGCTCAGCACCCAGATCCACGCGCTGCGCCAGCTCGGCATGTGGCAGGACCCACGCGGGGTGAACCTGCTCGACGGCGGCGCCCCCTTCTACGACACGTACGAGTGCGCCGACGGACGCCATGTCGCGGTCGGCGCGCTGGAGCCGAAGTTCTACGACGAACTGGTCCGGCGCACCGGTTTCCCGCTGCCGCCGGACGAGGCGCCCGATCGCACCGACCCGGCGAACTGGCCGGCGTTACGCGCGGCCTGGGCGCGACTGTTCCGGACCCGCTCGCGGGACGAGTGGGCGGCCCTGCTCACCGCCTCCGACGCCTGCGTGGCACCGGTGCTGGACTGGGCGGAGGCGCCGGACGATCCGCACCTGGCCGCGCGGGGAACCTTCGTGGTCCGCGACGGCGTCGTCCAGCCGGCCCCGGCACCCCGGTTCTCCGGCACCCCGACGGCGGTACGTCGGCCGCCGCCCTGGCCCGGCGAGCACACCGACGAGGTGCTCGCCGAGCTCGGCTATCGCCCGGACCGGGTGGCGGAGCTGCGGACCGCCGGCGCGATCGGCTGAGGCTGAGACGGGACGCGGCGACGCTGCCCGTCAGGCGCGGCCGGCGACGAGCCGGGCGGCCGGTCCGGAACGGGAACGCCCGATCGGTGTCGACGGGGCACTCAGCCGCGACGCAGCGCCGCGCCGGGCGCCAGGGCCGGCTCGACCAGGTCCCGGTAGTCACGGGGCAGTCGGACGACCAGTTCGTCGAACTCGCCGCCGGTGACCGCCTCGCGCAGGGTGCTGAAGACCGCCCCGGCGACGGTGCGGGCCGCTGGCTCCCCGATCCCGGCTCGAACGGCCACCCGCGCGACGAACTCGGCCGCGCCGAACCGCTCGGCCGCCTCGGTATCCGGCGTGGGACGCAGCGGCGGTCGTAGCGGCTCGGGCAACTGGACCGCGAGATCCAGTACCTCGCCGCCGGTCAACCGCTCGGCGAGCGTCGCAAGCGTCGCCCGGGTCAGCTCCATCGCGCGCTGCGGCGACGTGCTGGTACGCCGGGCGACATGGTCGACGAACGTGTCGTAGTCCATCGCCTACCCCCTTCCGGGCGCGGTTACCCGGCGCGCCGGGACGAAAACAGCGCCGGGCCTCCCGACGGGCCGGACCGGAAACGGCCGGACCGGAAACGGCCGGACCGGAAACGGCGCCCGGTTTCCCGGCCCGGCGGCGCGTGACGGGCCCTCGGGTGGGTAACCGCGGCCGGTCGTGGCCGCAGCGCAGCCGGGAGGAGCCGACACCATGGCGAGTTACACCGAGGTTCTGCAGTACCTGTCCAGCCTGGACTATCCGGCCGGAAAGGACGACGTGGTACGCGAGGCCGAACGCGAGGGAGCCCCGCCGGACGTGCTACGTGCCCTGCGCGCCCTGCCGCCGGTGGACTACGCCAACGACGCCGAGGTGGCCCGCTCGGCCGGCATCGAGGCCGCCCCCGAGGTGACCGACGCGCAGGAAGCCGAACGTGCCCGGGACAAGCGCCACCAGCGGGTGTCGCAGCACATCCGGAGCATCTGAGAGAGCCGGGCCGGAGCCGACGTGCCGGCCGGAATCGGCGGACGCCCCGGCCGCGTACCGCGGCCGGGGGCGCCGAGTAACCACCTGCCCTGGTGAGGTGCTGCGCCCGAACCGGGTCGCGACCACCAGGCGGCCCCACAGCCGCCCGAACCGGGCGGCTGCTGTTACTGCGCTCAGCGTACGGCACGCCATCGGCCGAACGGCCAGTGGGGTGGAAACAAACGTCTAGCCCCGCGGTCACAGTCCGAGATTCCGCTGGCGGCAGCGGTTCCCGTGTTGGCGGAAGAAGTACGACACAGGGTGTCAGGTTTCTGATCGAGGATGGTTTCCCCGGTCGGCGTCGGCAAGGCACGTGGACCGGCCCTACGAATAGCTGAGGACCTCGATGCGCGAAACGCCGGAAGACCTCAAGGAACTCCAGGCCTTCCTGGACTCCTCCCTGTCCCGCTCCACCTCGCATCTCCGCTCGATCGTCGCCGAGCGCACCCTGACCGCGGAGCAGCTCACCCGGGTACTCACCGGCATGTGCACCCTCGCCCTGTCCACCGTGACGGCGAAGGGCGAACCGCGGATCAGCGGCGTGGACGGGCATTTCCTGAACGGCAAGTGGCATTTCGGGACGGCACGCGACGCCGCCAAGGCCCGCCACCTCGCCGCCCGTCCGGCCGCCAGCGTCGCGCACATGCGGGGCGAGGATCTGGGCGTCTTCACGCATGGCACGGTGGAGATTCTCAACCCGCAGGGCGGCGAGCCTGCTCCGGACTGGCCGGAGTTGCGCAGCTACTTGAAGGACTTCTACGGCGACGACGCCTTCGACTGGGACACCGAAGTGGTCTACTACCGGCTGCACCCGCACTGGATGACCGTCTACGCCCCAAGCTTCGACAAGCTCATCGCCAGCTGACTGACCCTGGGCTGGGCGCTCCGGCGCGAACCTCGGTTGGCTGAACGGCCGGCTAGGCGGCCAGGTCGGCGTACCGCCGCTCCAGATCTACCCTGGCGAGCGCACCGACCAGCCAGGCGAGTCGCTCCGACTCGCCGCCGCCGGCCAGCCCGGCCAGGTCCTCGGCGGAGCGGCCCAGCCCGAGCCGGCGGGCCGCCGCGAGCGCCCGTCGGTCGGCCACCGGGGCGACCTCCGCCCAGAGTGCCTGCACCTCGCGCAGGAACAGGTCGACCACCTGGTCGTCCACTCCGGGCAGCGCGGCGAGCAGCGCCCGCTCGCGGGCCGGGTCGCGGCCGGCCGCAGAGCGCAGGCGCCGCAGGTCGCCCCGGTACCGCTCGACCACGGCGCGGGCCAGGTCGCCGAGCAGGTCGGCCAGGGCCTCGACGTCGCCGCGTTGACCGCTGTCGCGCAGCACCCGGACCCGGTCGGCGTGCAGCGACCGGGACAGCCGGGCCGCGCTGTCCCAGCCGGCGTCCGGCAGGGCGTGGGCGCTGTCCAGAGCCCGCCGGAAGTCACCCCGGCGGGCGAGCAGGACCGCGAGACAGAGCAGCTGGAACAGGCTGGCCGGATTGTTTGTGACCCGGAAGCCGTACCGCTCGGCGAAGCCTCGGCCACTGCCAGCGAGCCGGCGTACCAGGCGTTTCTTGTCCTCGATGGTGGAGACCGCAGTGGGCATGCCCGCTGTTACCCGCGTCCCGGCCCGGCACGCATCAGCCCCGCAGACCGCCGGTCCGGTCCCGCGCCTTGAGCCGGGTGGTGGGCAGGGCCGGGGCGGGCAGCGGCGGATCCGGGTCGGCGGTGACGACGCCGAACCGCCGGCCGGCCATCCAGTCCTCCCGGGCGGCCACGACCTCCTCGTGGCTGCGGCCGACGAAGTTCCACCACATGACCAGCGGCTCCTCGAAGGGCGTGCCGCCGAGCAGCATCAGCCGGGTACCGGGGGTACCGCGTACGGTGCACGTGTCCCGGCCGGTGCCGAGCCAGAGCAGGGACCCGGGGGTGACCGCCACGCCGTCGGATTCGGCGCCGCCGTCGAGGGCGAGCAGCGCGTACTCGAAGTCGGGGCGCAACGGCAGCCGGACCGGTCCGGCACCGGCCAGCTCCAGCTGGGCGCCGAGCAACGGGCTGTGCACCCGGGCCGGCGAGCGCTCACCACCGAACTCGCCCACCAGTAGGGTCACGCTCAACTCGCCGTCGCGCCAGCGGGGCAGCTCGGCGTGGTGGGCGAAGTCGGCCGCGCCGGACCGGGCCGGGTCGGGCAGCGCCACCCAGAGCTGCACGCCGTGCATCAGCGGCGGGTGCTCGGCCGGGGACCGCTCGGAGTGGGCGATGCCGTGGCCGGAGGTCATCACGTTCAGCTGACCGGGTCGGATCGGTTGGACGTTGCCGAGGCTGTCGCGATGCAGGATCTCGCCGTCGAGCAGCCAGGTCACCGTCTGCAAACCGGTGTGCGGATGCGGCGGCACCTCCATGCCCGGCCGCTGCGCCACGTCGTCCGGACCGAAGTGGTCCACGAAGCACCAGGCACCCACCATCCGCCGGGTGCGCTGCGGCAACAGCCGACGCACCGTGGTGTAGCGGCCCAGCGGCACGTCGTGCCCGGGCAGCAGGACACTGGCCGGATCGGCGGTGGCCACGCCGGGCGGGCGGGTCTGCGCGGGCATCGACTCGGTACGCTCCACGATCCGACTCTACGCCCGTCCGGGCCGCCCGCCGCCGTACCGGGTGGGCCATGGGCGCCGGGGGCAGCGCTCAACCGGGTCGTACGGTCACGATGTTCGCCCCGGCGACCAGGTCCAGGAAGATCCGGCCGGTGACCTGGTCCCAGTTCCGCGAGCCGAGCACGGTGCCCGGGGGCACCCCGTCACGCCGCTCGTCGTACACCTCGACCGCGCCGGCGCCGGCGTTGGCCCGCACCCGGACCGGTACGCCGCCGACGACGCGGACGTCGAAGAGGTTGACCCCACCGGTGACCCGGACGACGAGCCCTCGGCCGACCGGAGGCAGCCGAAGGTCGGTACGGGTGGCTCCACCGGCGAACTCCAGTGCGGAGAGCCGGGCGGCACCGAGGTCGAGCCGCCGTTCGGTGGTCCCGCCGGTGATCCGCAGCGCCCAGACCACCCGGGCGTTGAGCCACACCTCGACCTCACCCGGCACGTTCTCGACCCGCTCCATCCGCAACAGCAGCCGGTCACCGGCGAGTTCCGGGCGCGGCCGGGTGCCCGATCCGGCCGGGCTGCCGATCCGGTACAGCTCCTCCCCCAGGTCCGCCACCCCCAGCCGGAACCGGGTGACGCCGTCGACCAGCTCGAACTCGGCGTACCGCCGGTCGTCGAGCGGCGCGGTCTCGACCTCGGTCAGGCTCTCGGCCGCAGCCCGGGCCGCCCCGCCCAGGCCGCTGGTCCCGCCCGGTGCGGCCGTTGCGGTGCCCACCGGCTGCGGCGGCTCACCCTGCCCGGTGAAGACCCGACCCAGCCGATGCGGATCGGAGAGGATCACCACCACGGCACCCGCGCCGAGCCCCAACACCAGCACCGCAGCGGCGGCCAGCAGACGCGCGGCCGCCGACCAGGTCGGCCCCGGGGGTGCTGTCTCCTCGTCGTCGGCGGCGGTCGCAGAGACCTCGACCTGGGGCGCGCCGGGCTCCGGCTGCGGGCATGTTCGATGGTTCTCGTCCTGCTCCGACCCGGTCATGCCAGTCCCCTTCCCCACTCCCTATCCAGGAATTACGCGCCCGGGAGCGGGAAGGATCAGTCAGCACGACCAAAAACCGCTGGCCACAGCTGTCGGCGCCGGTGAACCGGACGGCGGTGACGAACCGTACTCGGGGGCACCGGTGCGGTGGCGCCGGCGAGGTGCGGCAACGACGCCGGACCTGAACCGGAAGGACGTGTCGGTGATGCCGGAATCGGTCGAGTCGGTGTTCGCCAGTGTGGTCGCCCGCAACCCGGGTGAGCCCGAGTTCCACCAGGCGGTACGGGAGGTGCTGGAGAGCATCGGGCCGGCGCTGGCCCGGCACCCGGAGTACACGCGGGCCCGGATCATCGAGCGGATCTGCGAGCCGGAACGGCAGATCATCTTCCGGGTGCCCTGGGAGGACGACCGCGGCCAGATCCGCGTCAACCGGGGGTTCCGGGTGGAGTTCAACAGTGCGCTCGGCCCGTTCAAGGGGGGCCTGCGCTTCCACCCGTCGGTCTACCTGGGCATCGTGAAGTTTCTCGGCTTCGAGCAGATCTTCAAGAACGCACTGACCGGCTTGCCGATCGGTGCCGGCAAGGGTGGGGCGGACTTCGACCCGAAGGGCTGTTCGGACCGCGAGGTGATGCGGTTCTGCCAGAGCTTCATGACCGAGCTGTACCGGCACATCGGGGCGGAGACGGACGTACCGGCCGGCGACATCGGGGTGGGTGGCCGGGAGATCGGCTACCTGTTCGGCCAGTACAAGCGGATCACCAACCGGTACGAGTCGGGGGTGCTCACCGGCAAGGGCCTGGCGTACGGGGGCGCGCAGGTGCGTACCGAGGCGACCGGCTACGGGGCGGTGTTCTTCGCCGAGGAGATGCTCAGGCAGGCCGGTGACAGCCTGGACGGCAAGCGGGTGGTGGTGTCGGGCTCCGGAAACGTGGCGATCTACGCCATCGAGAAGGTGCACCAGCTCGGCGGCACCGTGGTCGCCTGCTCGGATTCGTCCGGCTACCTGCTCGACGAGAAGGGCGTCGACCTCGACGTGCTGCGGGATCTGAAGGAGCAGCGGCGTGGCCGGCTGGCCGACTACGTACGCCAGGTGCCGCACGCGGTCACCGTCAGCGACCGTACGGTCTGGGAGGTGCCGTGTGACCTGGCGCTTCCCTGCGCCACCCAGAACGAGATCGGCGGCGCGGAGGCCGCGCAACTGGTCGCGGGCGGCTGTGTGGCGGTGGTGGAGGGAGCGAACATGCCGACCACGCCGGAGGCGGTGCGCATCCTCGCCCGGGCCGGCGTGCGGTTCGCGCCCGGGAAGGCGGCCAACGCGGGTGGGGTAGCGGTCAGCGCGCTGGAGATGCAGCAGAACGCCAGCCGGGAGTCGTGGTCGTTCGCGGAGTCGGAGCAGCGGCTGCGGGAAACCATGCGGGACATCCACGCCCGGTGCTGGGCCACCGCCGAGGAGTACGGCCTGCCGGGTGACTACGTGGCCGGTGCCAACATCAACGGCTTCCGCCGGGTCGCCGAGGCGATGCTGGCACACGGGCTGGTCTGAGGCCGGGCACGGATGGGCCGGTGCCCGCCGGATCACTCCGACGGGCACCGGCCTGCGGTGCCTGCCGGGCCCTGCCCGGCGTGCTGGGGTCAGTGGGTGCCGCCCGCACCGAAGCGGTTCCGCCGCCGCCAGAGCATCGTGCCGAGCAGCAGGACCGTGCCCGCACCGACGAGCCCGCCACCGATCTTGATCGGCGTCTCCAGGCTGTTGCCGGTGACCGGCAGGTGGTGTGGCGGCTTGTGTGGCGGCTTGTGGTGCCGGGGCAGCACCCGCAACTCGGTGGAGGCGGTACGGCCCGAGGTGCGTCCGGTCGCGGTGATGGTGTAGATACCGGGCCGCTTCGGCGTGAACGGGACGCGGAAGTCGCCCCGCGAGTTGGTGCGCGCGGTCAGGTGGAACCGGTCGGCGCCACCACCGTCATCGGGCCGCTTGCCCTGGTCGCCCCTCCACTCGCCGTCCGGATCGCCACCGGGCGCGCCGATCGGCACGCCGATCGCACCGCCCCCTTCGCCCTCGCCGGGCAGCGGACGCCGCGTGATGACGATGTCCACGATCTCGTTCGGGCCGAAGTTGCGGCCGACGATGTCCACCGTCTCGCCGACGAAGGTCGTCGGGGGTTCCACCATCAACGAGGGCGTAACCGGCGGGTACGGCGGTGGTTGAGGTGGGCCGGTGGGTGTGGGTATTGATGTCGACGTCGGCTGCGGCTGTGTCGGCTGTGCCGCCCCCGCCGCGGCCGGCGCAGCCACCACGGCCAGGCCGACCGTGAGTGCCATGATGATGCGGGATAGCCGCATTTTGTTCCCTCCTACTGTGGACAGTTGGGTGCGGTGACAACATGGGTGGTCCAGGGGGTGGCGGTCGGGGTCAGCCACAGCTCGGCCGTTCCGCTCTCCGTCGGGCCGGTCAGCAGGGACACCTCCAGGGTTCGGGAGTCCCCCGGTCCGACCTCGACGTTCACCGTGGCCACCTGGCGGCGCCGTTCGGTGCCGGTGGCCACCGGTGCGCTCGCACCGTCCAGGTGGGCGTCGAGCACCGCCCCGCCGGCCGGGCCGTAGACCGAGACCAGCGTCCGGAGCGTGTACGGATCACCCGCCATCGCCAGGCCCAGCACGGAGCTGCTGAGCCCGGAGGCCGGCGCGACGGACCGGAAGGTCAGCCGTAGCCGCAGTTCCCGGCGGCCGTCGCCCTGGCAGGCGCCGACCACCAACTCCGCGCTCTGCCGCAGGTAGTAGCCGAGCTTCGCGCCGCTGCCGTCGTTGAGGAAGACGCCGACCGTCGGCACGGTGTCCTGTTCCGGGAGCGTCCCGGCCATCCGGCTGTCGCCGAATGTCCGCTGTTCCTCCGGTCGGGCACTCCAGAACAGTATCCGGCGTTCCTGCATGGAACGGTCGAAAGCGGTCAGAAAGCCCTCAAGGTGTACCTTTCGCGTGAACAGCACGTCGAAGACGGTCGCCGTGACGGTCGCGAAGAAGGCATCCTGCTCGCCCAGGGCG
This sequence comes from Micromonospora sp. PRAS1, assembly GCF_059553435.1. NCBI lineage: Bacteria > Bacillati > Actinomycetota > Actinomycetes > Micromonosporales > Micromonosporaceae > Micromonospora > Micromonospora sp. PRAS1. Next base: position 44,346 of record NZ_JCANNB010000029.1, on the reverse strand, counting down.
ATCCGCTGGTAGGTGTCGCTGAGCAGGGTCCCCACCGCGTTCTCGGCACTGAGCGCCACCCCACCGGGCACCTGCACCGGCCCGGTGACCTTCAGCAGATGCGACAGCGCGACCGGGTCGACGGCGAGCACGCCGTCGACGGTCTCGCCGCTGTGCCGCTGGTACATCTCCCGAAACAGCGCTGCCGCCGTCGGGAAGTGCGGGCTGAGGTTGACGTCCGCGGGATAGATGCCGGGCAGCTCGCCCCAGAGCGCCCGCACCTCGGCCGGGATCTTCAACGGCTCGCTGAACCTGCCGATGCCCGCGCCGCTGCCCTGGGCACCCATCTTGATCCGGCCCCGGTTCGCCTCGATCACGGCGTACGCGCCGAAGATGCCACCGGTGGCGCGCAACTCCGCGGAGTTCTGCGAGACCAGTAGGTACCGCCGCGGGCCGTCCGCGCCGAGCAAGGGCGGCAGCAGCCGGCCGGCCCGTTCGGCCGCCGAGGTCATCGCGGCCAGCCGATCGAGTTCGCCGCGCAGCGTCTCCAGCGCCAGCCGAACCTGCTTGACCAGCCGGTCACCGGTGACCGCGGCAAGGTCCGCCCGGGTCCGCTGCACCGCCGCGTCGACCCTGGTCAGCTCGGCGCTGATGCCGCCCAGCCCGGCCAGGTCGACCCGACCGTCGCGGGGCACCAGAACACCGAGGTCGACCCGCACCAACACCGGAAACGCCTGACGGGCCAGCTCGTCGATCGCGATCGCGATCTGTCGCACCGCTGTGAGGTTGGCCCCCGCGTACGGCACCTGCCCGCCGAGCCGCCAGGCGGGATCCCCGGTTGCCCTGCGGGCCGCCCCGGACTGAGCCTGCAACGCGGCGAGGGCGCGCTGCGCCTGGTCGGCGTCGCCGCTGATCAGGTGGGTGCTCAGCACACCGGCCAATCCGGCGGCGTTGACCAGGTGGGCGCGGGCCTGCCAGCCCCGAAACCCCACCCAGCCGGCAAGGGTGAGCAGCAACGAGCCGACCACGAGGGCGCTGAGCAGGGCGCGACGCAGTCGAGCACGCCGACGCCGGCGGGCCCGGCCTCGCCCGCGGCGCGGGCTCTCGCTTCCCGTCACTCCGCACTCCACTCCTGAAAACGGACAGAAGGCCTCATAGTTCTAACACCTGTTGGGGTTTTTGCTGGCTAAAAGGGCCTTTAAGGAGCAATGAGAGTTTCATTCGTAGTCCGGGTGGGCCGGACCGCGGCCATCGACTCCCGCAGCAGCTGCTCGATCCGGTCCACGCCGGCCGGCAGTGACATCTCCCGCAGGTAGGCCTCCCGGCCGCGCCGGCCCATCTCGATCCGGGTCGGTGGAGGGATGTGGGCGGCCAGCCAGAACCGGTCGGCCAGGCTCGCCCAGTCCTCCGGCGGGCAGGAGAGCCCGGCCCGTGCCCGTTCGACCAGGGCGGCGGTGTCCCCACCGGCCGAGGCGACCACCGGCACGCCGCAGGACAGCGCCGCCGGGAGCTTGGCCGGTACGCTGCCGCGCAGCTCGGGCAGGTCACGCAGCATGACCAGCTGGTAGTCGGCCGCCGCGTACAGCGCGGGCATGTCCAGCGGAGAGCGCCGTTCCACGAATCGCACGTTGTCGGCCCGCAGCTCGGCGGCGAGGCCGCGCACCCGTTCCTCGTCCGCGCCGGAACCGACCAGGACCAGATCCACCGTGTCGGAGAGGGCGGCCGCCGCCCGTACCGCCGTCGCCAACCCCTGCCGGGCCCCGATCGTGCCGGCGTACATCATCACGCACCGTTCGTCGCGACGGACCAGTTGGCGCGCGGCAGTGCTGGGCGCGGTCGGCTGGAAGATCCGCTCTTCGGTCCAGTTGAGCACCACCCGGACCCGGGCCGGGTCGACGCCGACCGCGACGACGGACTCGCGCAGCGACGGCGCGGTGACCGCGACCAGCGTGGCGGAGCGGTAGGTACGGAGCATCGCCGCCCGGACCCGCGCCGCCCACCGCTCGTCGGACTCGTCCACCGCCTCCTCCGGCCACACGTCCGGGACGTGCAGGAGCACCGGTACGCGGCCGAGCAGGCGCAGCAACGCCGCCGTGGCGAAGGCCGCGGCCGGCGGCTGGTACACGTACAGCGCGTCGACGTCGGCGAAGAAGCGGCGCCCGACCAGCGCCGCACTGCCGGCGAAGGAGAGCCAGGAGGCCATCCGGCCACGCACGCCGCCATCGCCGGTGCTGTAGCGCAGCACCCGCCGCACGGTCAGCCCTCGATCGTGGGTCTCGTGGCGCCAGCGCTGGCGCCACCCCGGATAGACGTGCCCGCCCGGGTAGTCGGGAAAGCCGGTGAGCACCCGCACCTCGTGGCCCCGGGCGGCCAACTCCTCGGCCAGGCTGCCGGGGATGAACGCCGGCTCCGGCGGAAAGTGGTACGTCAGGATCCCGATCCGCACCGGGGCACCCCCATCCCGGCCGGCCGATTCGGCGCGGCGCCCGACACCACCGGCGGCCTGGCTGCGTACGATGCCGGCAACCCCTCCCGGCTCGCGGCGCTCCCGCCCGCGACCACGTCGTCGAAGGGGTTCCACATGGCCAACCGGGTCTTGTTCGTCTGCCACGCCAACCTGTGCCGGTCGCCGATGGCCGAGTACGCCGCGCGGCGGCTGCTCGCCGGCTGGCCGGTGACCGTGGCCAGCGCCGGGACCGACGCCGCGCCGGGTCGCGCCATGCACCCGTACGCGGCGGAGATCGCCGCCGAGACGGGCGAGGACCCGAGCGGCTTCCGCAGCCGGCGGCTCGCGCCGGAGCACCTCGTCGACGCGACGCTGGTGCTGACCGCGACCCGTCGCCAGCGCTCCGTCTGCACCGTGCTGGCACCGGCGGTGCTGCACCGTACCTTCACGGTGCGCCAGTTCGGCCGGCTCGCCGCGACGGTCGAGCGCCCGATGGACGAGCACGAGGATCCGCTGCGGGCGGCGGTGGCGGCCGCGGCGCTGGCCCGAGGGCGGTTGCAACCCGCCCTCGGGGACGCCGACGACCTGCGGGACCCGGTCGCCGGCACCCGTGAGGACTTCCGGCGCTGCGCGCAGGAGATCGAACGGTGCCTGCGACCGCTGGCGACGCTCATCGGGACAGCCGGGTGAGTTCCTCGACGGGCTCGACCGGGTCGTCGGCGCCGGTGTGCTCGGCGTGCCGGCCGGCCACGACCGGGTCCGCCGACGTCGACGGCTCGACCCTCATCCGATAGGCCTCGTACTGGTAGATCTCGGACTTGGGAATCCGCGCCATGTTGAGCACGCAGCCCAGCAGTCGCACGGAGACCGCGTTGAGTGCGCGGGCCGCCGCGGCCACCTGGGTACGCGCCGTACGCCCCTGCTGGCTGATCAGCAGGGCACCGTCGGCCTGCACGGCGACCACCACACCATCGGTGACCGCGAGCAGCGGCGCGGTGTCGATGATGACGATGTCGGCGGACTCGCGCAGGGCCAGCAGCAGGTCGGACATCGCCTTCGAGCCGAGCAGCTCGCTCGGATTCGGCGGAAGCGAACCGCTGGGCAGCACGAGCAGCGACTTGTCGCCCCAGCGCTGCACCACGTCGCCGACGTTGACGTCACCGACAAGCACATCGGTCAGCCCGACCGCGGAGTCGATGCCCAGATAATCGCCGATCTTGGATCGGCGCAGGTCGGCGTCGACCAGCAGGACCCGCCAGCCCGCCTCGGCCAGCGCGATCGCCAGGTTGCACGAGAGCGTCGTCTTCCCCTCCCCCTGCAACGCACTTGTGACGGCGATGACCCGGGCCGGCTCGTCGGCGTCGACGAAGCGCAGGTTGGTCCGCAGCTTGCGGACCGCCTCGGCCCGGGACGAGGTCGCGGCGGCACCGACGATCAGCGGAGCGCTGCGGGCGGTGGTGTCGAACGGGATCTCGCCGAGCAGCGGGCTGCCGGTCACCCGCCGCAGTGCGGCGGCGTCCCGTAGCCGGACGTCGACCACGCCACGCAGGACCGCCAGGCCCGCCCCGGCCAGCAGGCCGACAAGGGCGCCGATGAGGAAGTTGCGCACCGGTTGCGGCGAGATCGGGCTCGGGGTGACCCGCGGCCCACCGACGACCTCGATCTTGATCGGCCCGGCGGTCCCGTCCGGCCGGGTCTCGACGTCTTTGACGAGTTCGACGAACTTCGCCGAGAGGGCCTCGGTCACCCGCAACGCGCGGGTCTGGTCGGTGTCGATCACCGACGCCCGGAGCAACACGGTGCCGGTCTCCGTTGCGGTGGTGACCTTGCCCCGGACCTGGTCGGCGGACAACCCGAACTGGTTGTCGGCCGCCACGCTCTGCGCCAGCCGGTCACTGGTCAGCAGCTGCTCGTAGGACTTCACCCGCTGCTGAAGAAAGAGACTGCCCTGATAGGCGTCGGTTACACCGTGGCTCGGTGTGGTGACGAAGAAAGTGACCGTGGCGAGGTAACGGGGCTGAGCCCGGACGGTGACCAGTGCGGTGACACCGAGCGACACCATGAGCGTGACCAGCACGATCCACCAGTTCCGGCGGACGAGGCGCAATTGGTGGAACAGGTCCATCAGGCAGGCCTCCCGACCGGGCCAACAACGCCAAAGAACTTCACGAAAACCCCCAAGGTCGACTTTGTCGCGTTAAACCATTAAAGCGGTCCTTTGAGGCTTATGTCCCCGATTGCCGGTTTCCCCGATGCGGACCATGCCCGGTGGTACAACCGCACCGGCCAACCGTCGGAATCGCCTCCAGCGCGAGAAAGTGTGCTGCTCGGCCCGGCGGAGCGGGGACCACACGGCGCGGAAGGTCTCCTGGTCGCCGCACTCGCTGTGCCCCACCGCGATGGATAGGATCATCGGCGGTGTGCCGGGAAGCCTGGTCGGCGATGGAGTTCTGCTATTCCCCTATCGACGAGGTGGACCACCCGGATGACCGACGAGAACCAACGCCCTGAGCGACGCGGCGTACGCCGCCTGTTCGCTCGCACCTCCTGGCCCGAGGCCCGTTTCCTGGCCGACGTGCTGCGCACCGAGACCGTCGGCGGCGCACTTCTGCTGTTCGGTGCCGTGATCGCACTGATCTGGGCGAACTCGCCCTGGGGCGACGCCTACACCGAACTTGGCCGGTGGGTCCCCTGGTCCGGCGGTTCCGCCCTGCACCTCGATCTCGACCTGACCACCTGGGCCGCCGACGGTTTGCTGGCCATCTTCTTCTTCGTGGTCGGCCTGGAACTGAAGCGGGAGTTCGTCGCCGGCGAACTGCGCGATCCGCGCCGGGCGGCGCTGCCGGTGGTGGCGGCGATCGGCGGCATGGCGATGCCAGCGCTGATCTACGTGGCGGTGAACCTCGCCGCCGACGGCGACGGACTGCGCGGCTGGGCCATCCCGACCGCCACCGACATCGCCTTCGCGTTGGCCGTGCTGGCCGTGATCGGCGCCTACCTGCCGCAGGGCCTGCGCGCCTTCCTGCTCACCCTGGCCGTGGTCGACGACCTGCTCGCGATCACCATCATCGCGATCTTCTACACCGACGACTTCAACCTGCTCCCGCTGCTCGGCGCCGTGCTGCCGATCGCGCTGTTCGGGCTGCTGGTGCAGCGTCGCCGCACCTGGTGGTGGGCGCTCATCCCGCTCGCGATCGTCGCCTGGACGCTTGTGCACTCCTCCGGCGTGCACGCCACCGTCGCCGGTGTGCTGCTCGGCTTCACCGTGCCGGTGCTCGCCGGCAAGAGCCGCGACGGCCGGCCCGCACCCGGTCTCGCCGAGCACCTGGAACACCGCTGGCGGCCGATCTCGGCCGGGTTCGCCGTACCGGTCTTCGCGTTCTTCGCCGCCGGGGTGTCGCTGCGCGGCGCCGACCTGGGCGCGGTGGTCACCGACCCGATCGTCGCCGGCATCGTGCTCGGCCTGGTGGTCGGCAAGTGCGTCGGCATCCTCGGCTCGACCTACCTGCTGGCCCGGTTCACCCGGGCCCGGCTGGACGAGGACATCGCCTGGTCCGACCTGCTCGGCGTGTCGCTGCTGGCCGGCATCGGCTTCACCGTCTCACTGCTGATCGGTGAACTCGCCTTCGGCTCCGTCGGCGAGGGCGGCAACGTCAAGGCCGGCGTACTGGCCGGGTCGCTGATCTCGGCGCTGCTCGCCATGGTGGTGCTGTCGCGCCGCAACCGGGCGTATCGGGCGATCGCGCTGAAGGAGCAGGTCGACCTCAACCAGGACGGCATACCGGACGTCTACCAGAAGCCCGGGGGCTGACCGGCCACCGGGTTCGAGGGCCGGCTCCGGCCGGCGCGACGCCGCCCGGGGCCACGGTCAGGGATCGGCACCGGGACGCCCGCCGACACGTTCGGCCGGGCGTCCCGGATCCGCCGTCCGCAGCCACCGGTAGTTGGCGAGCAGGGCGCTGCGCAGCAGCATCCGCAACGCCACGATCGCCGCCACGGCGGCGAGTTCCCGCAGGCTCTGCCCGCCGGCCAGGCCGACCAGGCCGGCGGCGACCAGCATGTCGAGCAGCACCGCGAGAGCGGTCGGCCAGGACCTCGTGGCGACCAGTGCCACCGTCGCGGCGAGAGCACCGAGCACGGTGATGACGGCGGAGAGGGTGGCCGTCACCGGGACCTCTCCGGCGCGGAGATCTGCCGCTGCTCCTGCTCGATCTCCCGGTGCAGGACGTAGTTCAGTACCGTCCGGATCGCGGCGATGGCGGCGAGTTGACCGATCTGGGCGAAGGTCGGTGACAGCGCCGTACGCAGGATGTCGGCCGCGAGCTGGAACTCCAGCCCGAGGGTGAGGAACCTGCCCAGGGTCAGCCGGATGCGGGTGAACACCGCGGCGTCGCGGTAGCGCAGCCCGTCCACCACGAACCGCAGCGCCGCCCAGGCCACCCCGGCGGTGATCACCACCACCCCGACGAGCTCCACAGCGGTCACCACCAGGTGATGACCGCCGCGGAGGATCGTCTCCACGTCCACCCCGGCGCCTTACCCGGCCGCCGAACGGCTAGTCCGCGCCGGACCGGGCCAGCTCGGAGCCGGGGCCGGCCCGGCGCTCAGGTCAGCTGCGCCACCGCCTCGACGATCAGCCAGATGCCGCTGGCGGCGAAGAGGACGGCAGCGCCGTACTTGATGGTCCGTTCCGGCAGCTTGCGGCCGAGCAGCCGGCCGACGAGGATGGCGAGCGCGTCGGCGGCGACCATGCCGATCGTCGAGCCGATCCAGGTGCCGAACCAGCCGTACTGGGTGGCCAGCGTGATCGTCGCCAGCATCGTCTTGTCGCCGAGTTCGGCCAGGAAGAAGGCCACGCCGACGGCCAGCACCGCCGACTTGCCACCTTTGGCGGCCTTGTTCTTCTCCTCCTCGGTGAGCGTGTCACCGCGCAGGGTCCAGAGGCCGAAGCCGATGAAGGCCAGGCCCGCCAGCAGCGAGATCCAGCCGGTGGGCAGGGTGGCACCGAGACCGTGACCGATCGCCACCGAGGCCAGGTGCACCACGGCGGTGGCCACGGTGATGCCGATCAAAATCGGCACGGTGCGGTATCGGGTGGCAAAGGCCAGGGCCATGAGCTGGGACTTGTCTCCCAGCTCGGCAACGAAGATCACGCCGAAGCTGACCGCCAGCGCGACGAGGAACCCCTCCATGACGTCCTTCCGGATCAGGCCGGGAGGAGGAACGGGGGTGCCCTCGACCCGGCTGCTACAGCCTGGGTCGAAGGTCTCGCCCGCCTCGTGGATCCGAGGCCGCGTGGCCGGATGCGGAACGCACCAGTATGTCGACCACGGCGTTGCGGGCTACTCCCCTTCGCTGCCCGCCAGCCTAGCCGATCAGCGGACGCTCACACCGCCCGGGCCAGGGTGACCCCGAACCGGCCCGCCGGGTCGGTCCAGAACCGTTCGGCGCGCAACCCCGCCCGGGCCAGCTCGGCGGCGATCCCCTCCGGGCGGAACTTCGCCGACACCTCGGTGCGCAGCTCCTCCCCGGCAGCGAAGTCGACCGCCAGATCGAGCACCCGTACCCGCATCGGCCGCTCGGCGCGCAGCCGCATCTCGATCCATTCCCGGTCCGGGTCCCAGCACGCGACGTGCGCGAACGCCGCCGGGTCGAAGTCGGCACCGAGTTCCCGGTTGAGCACCCGCAGCACGTTGCGGTTGAACTCGGCGGTCACCCCCGCCGCGTCGTCGTAGGCCGGCACCAGCACCGCCGGATCCTTGACCAGGTCGGTGCCGACCAGCAGCCAGTCCCCGGCTTCGAGCGCGGCCCGCATCCGGTTGAGGAACCCGGCCCGCTCGTCGGGCAGCAGGTTGCCGATGGTGCCGCCGAGGAAGGCCACCAGCCGCCGACCACCGGTGGGCAGCCGGTGGAGATCACGGGTGAAGTCCCCGACGATGCCCCGAACCCGCAGCCCCGGATAGTCGGCGGCGAGGGCCTCGGTGGAGGCGCGCAGGGCGCTTATCGACACGTCCAGCGGCACGAACGTGCCCAGACCGACGCGCCGGCTGAGGGCGTCCAGCAGCAGGCGGGTCTTCTCCGACGAGCCGGACCCGAGCTCGATGAGCGTCTTCGCGCCGGTCAGGTCGGCGATCTCGGCCGAGCGTTCGGCCAGCACGGCGCGTTCGGCCCGGGTCGGGTAGTACTCGGGCAGCCGGGTGATCTCGTCGAACAACTCGCTGCCCCGAGCGTCGTAGAACCACTTCGGGGGCAGCCACTTCGGCTCGGCGGTCAGCCCGACCCGTACGTCGTGCCGCAGGCTGCGAGCGACGTCCTGGTCGTCCAAATGGATCTCGAGCGGCTCCACGCCCATCTGTTTCCCCTCTCCGTTGGATGTCGGCCCGGAACGACCGGGCTCAGCACGCCGCGATCGGCTGCTGCCGTAGGTCGGTCGCGGTCGCCTGCACCAGTTGGCCGTCCGGGACCGACCGCCAGCCCGGCTCGTCGTCGTGCGGCTCCGAGGCCAGCAGCACCGACGTCGGCGTGGTACGCAGGGACAGCGCGTGCCCGGCCGTGCTGGCGACCACCGTGCGGCCGTCGGTGAGCAGCAGGTTCAGCCGGGAGCCGGGGGCGGCCACCGAGACCGAGGTGACCGTCTCGGCGACCGCCCGAGCCGGTGCCACGCCCGCCCGCAGCCGGTCGCGGACCAGCGCCCAGAGCAGCGCCGAGTCGGTGGCCGCGTCAAGCGTGAGCAGGTCACGCACGGGTAGCTCGGCGGCGAGTGGGACCACCGAGTCCGGCCAGCCGCGGATCACGCCGTTGTGGCTGAACAGCCACCGCCCGTCGGCGAAGGGCGCGGCGGCCCGGTCGACCACCGCCATGCCGACCGTGGCGGAACGCACCGCGGCCAGCACCGCGCCGCTCGAGGTGACGGCCGCGAGTTCGGCGATCGTCGGGTCGTTCCAGATCGGCTGGGCGCGCCGGTACCGCACCGGCGGGCCGTCGCCGGGGTACCAGCCGACGCCGAACCCGTCGGCGTTGATCGTCCCGCCGCCGCGCATGTCCCGCGGTGCCCAGGACTGGCGCAGCAGCGAGTGCGGCGGGTCGAAGAGCAGCTCGCGCAGGCTCAGCGGTGGGCCGAGATAGGCCAGATGGCGGCACATCAGGTGACCCGCCCGACGACCGTCACCGGTGCGTCTCGTCCGGCCGGGCGTCCCGGGCGCAGCGGAAGCCGCTGAAGATCTGCCGCCGGATGGGATAGTCCCAGTTACGGAACGTGCCCCGGCAGGCGGCCCGGTCGGTGCCGAACGAGCCGCCGCGCAGCACCTGGTAGTCGGCGCCGAAGAAGACCTCGGAGTACTCCCGGTACGGGAAGGCGGCGAAGCCCGGATAGCCCCGGAACGCGGTGCTGGTCCACTCCCAGACGTCGCCGATGAGCTGGTGCACGCCGAGCGGCGAGGCTCCGGCCGGGTAGGCGCCGACCGGCGCCGGCCAGAGGTGCCGCTGCCCCAGGTTGGCGTGCGCCGAGGTGGGCTCGCCGTCGCCCCAGGGGTAGCGGCGGGAGCGGCCGGTGGCCGGGTCCCAGCGGGCCGCCTTCTCCCACTCCGCCTCGGTTGGCAGCCGCTTGCCCGCCCACGCGGCGTACGCCTGTGCCTCGTGGAAGCAGACGTGCACCACCGGCTCGTCGTCGTGGACCCGGTCCCACCGGCCGAAGCGCCGGTACGCCCAGCCGTCGCCGTCGCGCCGCCAGTGCATCGGCGCGCTAAGCCCGTCCGCCTGGCGATGTCGCCAGCCGGGCTCGCTCCACCAGCGCGGGTCGTCGTACCCGCCGTCGGCGATGAACTCGCGGTACGCCCCGTTGGTCACCGGTGTGGCGTCGATGACGTACGCGGGCAGCTCGACCCGGTGCGCGGGGCGTTCATTGTCCAGCGCCCAGGGGTCGGTGTCGGTGCCCATCACGAACGGGCCGGCGGGCACCAGCACCTCGCCGGTCACCGGCGCGGCCGGCTCGGGCGGCGGCGGCGCGTGCAGCACGGCCGGGCCGGACCGCAACTGGTGGGTGGCGAGCATGGTCTCGTCGTGCTGCTGCTCGTGCTGCACGATCATGCCGAAGGCGAACCCGTCGGCGACCAGCCGGCGACTGTCGAAGGCGACCCGCTCCAGCAGGTCGTGCACCTTTTCGCGCACGGTCGCCAGGTACGCCCGCGCCTCGGCCGGCGGTAGCAGCGGCAGCGTCGGGCGGTCCCGGCGGGGCTGTTTGAAGGCGTCGTACAGCTCGTCGATGTCGCACCGGACCGGTTCCCGGCCGCCGACGTCCCGGACCAGCCAGAGTTCCTCCTGGTTGCCCACGTGGGCCAGGTCCCACACCAGCGGCGACATCAGCGGCGAATGCTGGCGCACCAGGTCGGCGTCGTCCACCGCCTCGGTCAGCAGGGCGGTACGGGCCCGGGTGCGCTCCAGCTCCGCCGCGATCCGGCCGCGCAGCTTCTCCTCGTCGTCCTGACCGGTCAGGGTGTCGGTCACCGTTGCCTCCTCGTGACGGCCTGTTGCCGTCGTCGTACTCCCTGGTCGATCTCGCCGTGCAGGGCCGCCGGCAGGTCGAGCCGGGGCAGCGCCGCCACGGCCAGGTCCAGCAGCCCGGCGGCGGCCGAGGCCAGGCCGGGGTCTGCCAGGCCCTGCCGGGCGGCGACGGTCCAGTCCTCGGCCACCGGCATGGCCACCTCGGTCGCCGCGCCGACCGTCTCGGCATCGGCGAACAGGGCGGCGAGCACCGCCAGCGGCAGCGTCCAGCCCCGTCCCGGCTGCGCGTCGAGGTAGCGCAGTTCGAGGTAGCCGCGCGGCCGGACCGGCGGAAAGAGGGTGCTGACGTGGTATTCCAGGTCGTCGGTGGTGGGCGGCCGGGGCAGCGCGCCGTCGAGCCAGTCGGCGAACGTCACGTCCGGTGGTGGGGTCCAGTCGCCGTCGTCCCGGATGCAGAGCAGCGGGGCGGCGAGCACGTACGCCGTCCACGCGGCGACGGGATCCACGCCGGCCCGGCCCGGCGTCCAGACCGGGGCGGTGCGGGCCGGGTCGATGCGCCACCACATCACCATCCGCGTCGACGCCCAGCCGGTGTCCCGGCCCGCGTGCCGCCCGGCGGTGGCGAAGGCGGCGAGCAGCGGCGGCCCGACCGCGTGGGCCAGCGCCCAGCGGGCGGCGAGCTGCGCGGGCTCACCCGCGTCCAGGCAGACCTGTAGGCCGGCGCTGCTGTACATCATGGTCCGCCCGGCCGGGCCCTGCCGGTCGAAGACCCGGCGCATGGCGCGGTAACGCGGTGTGTCGATCACTGGCCTCGGCGGCCGGTACGGATCCATTCCGGCCCGGCCGAGCCGCAGGCCGGCGGCTTCCAGCAGGCCGGCCAGCTGGGCGATGTCGGAGTGGGTGGCCTCGACCAGGGCGGCGACGGAGGCCTGCGGCGGGGTGGAGATCTCCAGTTGGCCGCCGGGCTCCACGGTCACCGAGCCGCCCCGGAGCAGTCGCCGGGCGGGGCTGGTCGGATCCAGTGTGGTGGGACTGTACGGGCCCAACGCCGCGGTCAGTCGCGCGGCGTCGACGGGACGGGCGGGGTCGACGGCGTCGTGCACCGTCCATTCGAGCTCGACACCGGTATAGGTCGGCGGGCCGGTCTTGAAGCAGATCCGGGCGAGGTGCCGAGCGGCGGCGGCACGGTCGCGCAGCACCACGACGCGATCCAGTTCCGGCGACATCACCATGCGACGGCTCCCTTCCCGGCGCCAGTCCTCCCGGCGCCAGTCCCTCGCTGTCACCGTACCTTCACCGAGTGACATCGCCGGACCGCCGGCGGCCGCCCCTCCTGTCTACCAGGAGCCGACCGCGTACCGAGGGTGATTCATCTTGGGTGTCGCCGCAAGCCGGAGCAGCTTCGGTACGCCGACCACGCAGGCCCGTCGCAATGCCGCCGAGCCCCGCCGGAGGTCAGGAGTCGTCGCCCTCGGTGGTCGTGTCCGCCTCGGATCCGTGCTTGGCCAGCCAGTTGGGATCGGTCTCGGCCAGCAGCTGCCGACAGCGCGCCGGCACCTGCTCGGCACCGCCGGCCGCCACCACGAGGTCCTGGAAGCCGGGCGTGCCGAGCGCCTTCTCCCGTTGACGCTCGGACTTGGACAGGAACGCCTTGCAGTGTCCGGAGTTCTCCGGCCCGAAGTGCACAGGCGTGCCGGGGGCCGATTCGTCCGGTACGGGCTCCGCCCGGGTCGACGCCGACGTACCGCCGGTCGGCACCTCGGTCGGCGGTGCGGCGGGTACGCCGGCGGTCGGGCTTTCGGAGGGCGTACGAGCAGCCCCGCCGGTGGGTGTCGGCGCGGCCGTCTCTCGGACCGGGGGTGCCGCCGGCGGCTCGTCCGGGTGATCCAGGCCGGCCGCTGCCAGCGCGACTCCCGCGGTGGCGGTGGCGGTGAGGCCGGCGAGCCAGAGCACGGCGCCGGCGGTGAACCGGCGTCGTCGCGACCGGGCCGCGGGCGCCTCGGTGGCGCTCTGCCGGGCCGCGCGGAACGCGGCCAGCGCCGCCTCCTCGCCGGCGAGTTCCTCCGGGCGCGGCGGAGCGGCGGCGGCCCGGAGCAGCCCCGCCAGCGGGTCCGGCGGCCCGGCGGCGGGGCGGGGCGCACGGGCGGCGTCGAGCAGCCGCTCATGCTCGGCTCGATTTCCGGGCCGCGCCAGCCGGCGCAGGATCATGCGAATTTTCCCCATGTCAGCCGTCCACCGGCTCGGTGTGCGGCAGCTGCGGCGACGGCCCGGTACGCGGCCTCGGCGTCTGGCGGTCGGCCGACGCGCCGGCCTCCGGCGACCCCGCCGGGGTGCCCACGGCGGGCGCGGTTCCGGCCGCCGACCCGGTGGCCCGGGCGGATTCGGCACCTCGGTCGAGCAGCAGCGCCAGCCGCCGCAGTCCGCGGTGGGCCGCGGTGCGTACCGCACCGGCCCGGCGACCGAGCACCTGCCCGGCGGTCTCGGCGTCGAGCCCGACGACCGCCCGCAGCAGGACCGCCTCGGCTTCCCGGGGCGGCAAGCTCGCGATCATGGCCAGGGCCGCCTCGGTGCCGATGCGCTCCCCGGCACGTTCGGCGGTGTCGACGTCCCCGGCCAGTTCGGTGAGTTCCTCGACCGGCACCGGCAGGACCGGGCGGCGGCGTTGCCGGCGCAGATGGTCCATGGCCCGGTTCCGCCCGATGGTGACTACCCAGGCGCGGAACTCGCCACCGGTGAAGCCGGGCAGGTCACGCGCCACCTGAAGCCACGTCTCCGACGCGACGTCCTCGGCGTCCGCGCCGACCAGGGCGGTCAGGTAACGCAGCAGCCCCGGCTGAAGGCTGCGGTAGAGAAGGCGGAAGGCATCCTCGTCGCCGGCCTGGGCCGCCTCGACGGCCTGACTCAGCTCACCGGTCATGGCCCTGCCGCTTCCGTTCCAACAGCCCTCTCGCGGGGACACCCGCCGGACCGGCGCACTCGGCGCGGGCCCGGACCTTCTGGGGCGGGGCCCGCTTGCCGGCCCACCCGTCGACCTGTTCATCAGCTGACTGGCAACTCAGCCTCGCCAACCGGACGAGCAGACAGCAACCGCTCCGGACGGCGAATCGACGGTACACGACGGCCGGCGCCGGCCGGCGACGGCTCCGGGTTCCGGTGCGCCGGCCGGGACCGACGCGAACCCACCGGAACCACGCCGTGACACGAGGTATCAGCAAGGTCACGCAGGGGCGCGAGCAGGCATGCCGGGGCCGCCGGACCCCGGACCCGCGAACGCGCCGTTGGTGACCACTGTGGGTACGGTGGAGCCGTGTTGTCTTCGGAGGTCGTACTCAGCGGTCGTTACCGCCTGGACGAGCGTGTCGCGACGGGCGGCATGGGTGAAGTCTGGTGCGGCACCGACCTGATCCTGGGCCGTCAGGTCGCGGTCAAGGTGCTGCTGCCCTCGCTGGTCTCCGACCCCGACTTCATCGCCCGGTTCCGCGCCGAGGCCCGGATCATGGCCGCGCTGCGCCACCCCGGAATCGTCCAGGTCTTCGACTGCGGCGAAGACGACCTGCCCGACGGCGGCCGGGCCGACTACCTGGTCATGGAGTTCGTCACCGGCGTCCCGCTCTCCAAGCGGATCGAGGCCGCGGGCCGCCTGGACGTCAGCGAGACCATGTCCGTGGTGGCGCAGGTGGCCCAGGCGCTGCACGCCGCGCATCTCGGCGGCATCGTGCACCGCGACGTCAAGCCGAGCAACCTGCTGGTCCAGGAGGACGGTTCGGTAGTACTTGTCGACTTCGGCGTCGCCCGCTCGACCAATGTGACCAGCATCACCAGCACAAACGCGGTCCCCGGCACCGCGCTGTACATGGCACCGGAGCAGGCGGCCGGGCGGCCGGTCTCGGGGGCGACCGATCTGTACGCCCTCGGCGCGGTCGCGTACTGCTGCCTGACCGGCGGCCCCCCGTTCACCGGTGACAACCCGCTCCAGGTCGCGGTCCGGCATCTCGACGACCCGCCGCCGGAGCTGCCGCACGACATTCCGGAGGCGGTACGGATCCTGGTCGCCCGGGCCCTGGCCAAGGACCCCGCCGACCGGTTCAGCAGCGGCGCGGCGATGGCGGAGGCCGCCCGGACCGCGGTGTCGGACAGCTCGCTGCCGACCGCGATGGTCCCGGCCGCCGCAGCGCTGCGCGACGCCGGTCCGGAGACCCGGGTGGAGATCACCGCAGCGGACACTCCGCCGGTCGGCCGGCGGGGACGTCGCGGCGCCCTGGTCGGTGCGCTCACCGCCGTGACGGTCGGGCTGGTCGCGCTCGGTGCCGCACTCAGCGCCTCGGAGGAAGCCGGCGCCCCGGCGGTGACGGTGCCGAGCACCTCGCCGAGCGCCGAGAGCACCACCGACGCGGAGCCGTTGCCGAGCCAGGATCAGAGCGTGCCCGCCGAGGCCCCCTCGTACCGGCCGCCCGGCTCGTCGAGCACCCCGACCGGGTCCCGCTCACCGTCGCCGACCAGCACTCAGCCCAGCGAGTCGACCACGCCGGACTCGCCCGACCCGACGCCGTCGAGCACCGCCTCGTCCGAGGGTCCGGGCACCCCCTCGACGGAGCCCTCGGCACCGACGCCGACCACACCGCCGGCGCCGACCACCGGCACGCCGCCCGGGGGCGGGGACGGGGACGGGGGCTCGGGCGCCGGTTAGCCCACATCCCTCGCGACACCCGCCGAAATCATCGAAACGGACATCCGGCCTCACAGCACGCTTTAGGCTCCTCACGTGCAGTTATCGCCGATTCGTTCGGGAGTCCCGGTGAGCGTGGAGAAGTTGGTCGTCATCGGCCAGGGTTACGTCGGCCTGCCGTTGGCGGTACGGGCCGCCGAAGCCGGCCTGGACGTGGTCGGCCTCGATGTCGACACCGACCGGGTCAAGCGGCTCGCCTCGGGTGAGTCGTTCGTGGCGGACATTCCGGCCGATCGTCTCGGCCGGGCGCTGGGCAGTGGCCGCTACCGCCCGAGCAGCGAGTACACCGATGCCGAGGGCTTCGACATCTGCGTGATCACCGTACCCACGCCGCTGCGCGACGGCACGCCGGACCTGAGCTTCGTGGAGCAGGCGGGTGCCGGCATCGGGCCCTACCTGCGGCCGGGCTGCACGGTGATCCTGGAGTCGACCACCTATCCGGGCACCACGGAGGAGTTGCTGCGTCCGCTGCTGGAGTCGGCAAGCGGGCTGAGCAGCCCCGGCGACTTCCACCTCGGCTACAGCCCGGAGCGGATCGACCCGGGCAACCGGACCTGGCGGCTGGAGAACACCCCGAAGGTGGTCTCCGGCGTCGACGCGGCCTCCCTGGCCCGGGTCGACGGCTTCTACCGCCGGCTTGTGGAGCGGACGGTGCCGGTGGACTCCACCCGGGTGGCCGAGCTGACGAAGCTGATCGAGAACACCTTCCGCCAGGTCAACATCGCCCTGGTCAACGAGCTGACCATGCTCTCGCACCAGCTCGACATCGACGTGTGGCAGGCGATCGACGCAGCAGAGACGAAGCCGTTCGGCTTCATGCCGTTCCGGCCCGGCCCGGGAGTCGGTGGCCACTGCCTGCCGATCGACCCCTGCTACCTGTCCTGGCAGGTGAAGCGCCGCCTGGGCCGGCAGTTCCGGTTCATCGAGCTGGCCAACGACGTCAATCACGAGATGCCCGAGCACGTGGCGCAGCGGGTGATGGCGGGGCTGAACCGGTCCGGCCGGTCGGTAAGCGGCGCCCGGCTGCTGCTGCTCGGCCTGACGTACAAGCGCAACACCGCCGACATGCGCGACTCGCCCGCCGTCGAGGTGGCCCGCCGGCTGCGGGAGCTGGGCGGCGAGGTCCGCGCCGTGGAACCGTACGCGGAGCCGCACCACCTCCCCGACGGGGTGCTCACGGTCGACCTGACCGAGCACGAGGTACGCACGGCAGACGCCGTGGTGGTGGTCACCGACCACGACGCCTTCGACTACGACCTGGTGGGCCGGCACGCGCGCTACGTGTTCGACACCCGCAACCGCTGCACCGGCCCCACCGTCGAACGCCTCTAGTCCGCGAGCGCCTCCACCACCGGCACGGCCAGGGCCCGCCGGGCCGGCAGCACCGACGCGGCCAGTGCCGCCAGCACCGCCACGGCGAGGACGCCACCGAGCTGCCCCCAGGGCACCACCAGGACGAACTCCCCACCGATCCGGGCGAACAGCGCCATCGCCCCGGCGGCGACGGCGGTGCCCAGGGCCACCCCGAGTACCGCGCCGACCAGCGCGGTGAGCACCGCCTCGGTGGCGAGCATGGCGCGCAACCGTCCCCCGGTCAGCCCGACGGCCCGCAGCACCGCGTTCTCCCTGGTCCGTTCCACCACCGACAGGCTCAGCGTGTTCGCCACGCCGACCAGCGCGATCACCACGGCCAGACCGAGCAACGCGATCACGAAGGCCAGCAGCATGTCGACGGTGCCGGTGAGCATCCGCTTGTACGCCGCCTGGTCCAGCAGGTTCACCGTCGGGTAGTCGACCAGGACCTCCTCGATCGCGGTGCGGGCCGAGGCGGCCGACACCCCGGCGGCCGGGTCGATCTCGGCCAGATGACCCCGTACCTGCGGGAAGAGGCGGCTGAAGTCGGCGGCGACCAGGTCGACCAGGTGGCCGGTGGGTGCCGAGTACACCTGCCCAGCCGCACCGGTCACCACGGCCGCCACCTCGAACCGCTCGCCGCGCAGCATGATGTGGTCCCCGACCGACCAGCCGTGCCGCGCCGCCAACTCCCGGTGCACCAGCACCCGGCCCGGTCCGAGCCGGTCGGTCCGGCCGGCCAGTACACCGTCGAGCCGCCGGTCCACCAGGGCCGGGTCGGCGGCGCGGAAGACCACATCGTCGACGGTGTGCGTACGGGTCTCGTGCACCACGCCCAGTTCGGGTCGGGTGGCCAGCGCGTCGACCACTCCGCTGGGCAGGTCGACGCCGATCCCGGTGACCAGGAAGTCCACGCCCACCTGTGCGTCCACGCTGCGCTCGATGGCCGCCTTGGTGCTCTGCGCGCCCACCACGAAGGACGCGACCAGACCGATGCCGATCACCAGGGCGGTGGCGGTCGCGGCCACCCTGCGTGGATTGCGGACCGCGTTGGCCACGGCGAGGGCGGCGGTGACCCCGAGGATCCGGCGGGCCGGCGCGCCGAACACCCGGACCAGCGCCGGCACCAGCACCGGTCCGAACAGGACGATGCCGAGGAAGGTCAGGATCCCGCCGAGGGCGACCAGCGGGATCTGCCCGGCCCGGGCCGCGCCGGCCAGGGCCGCGACACCGGCGGCGAGCAGCACCGCCCCGAAGGCCAGGCGCACCCGCCCGGCGGGTCGGGTGACCTGCACCGCCGCGTCGGTAAGCGCCGCCACCGGGGGGACCCGGGTGCCGTGCCAGGCCGGTACGAGGGCCGCGCCGACGGTGAGCACGGTGCCGGCGACGAGGCAGCCCAGCACCATGCCGGCGGTGACCGTCAGCTCGCCGTGCAACGGGACGGCCAGCCGGGAGATCAGCGCCGTCAGCCCGGCCGCCAGCCCGGCGCCGAGCACCACGCCGAGCGCCGAGGCGGCCAGCCCGACGAGCCCCGACTCCAGCACGGTGGCCCGGAACACCTGTCCCCGGGTGGCGCCGACCAGGCGCAGCAGCGCGGTCCGCCGGGAACGCTGGGCGAGCACGATCGTGAACGTGTTCGCGATGACGAACGCGGCCACCACCACAGCCACCCCGGCGAAGGTGAGCAGCACCAGGTTGAACTGGTCGACGTCGCGTACCGCGTCGGCGACGGCCTCGTCGAGGATCACCTGCCGGGTCCGTACCGTCGGATCCGCCCCGACGGCTGCGGCGATCCGCTCGGCGAGCACCTGGTCGGGCACCCCCGGTTCGGCCGCCACCATGATCCGGCCATAGCCCTCGTCACCGGTGACGGCGAGCGCGTCGGCGCCGACCAGGCCGACGAACGGCCCGCCGATGTCCCGCGAGGTGTTTGCGACGTCGACCGTGCCGACCAGGGTGTACGGCCGGGCGGCACCGTTGGCGCCGCCGACCCGGACGGGTGCGCCGAGATCGAAGCCCTGCTCGGTGGCGGTCCGGTCGTCGAGCACCACCTCACCGGGCTCGGCAGGCAGCCGCCCGGCCACCAGGTCGTACGACTGGAGGGCCGGATCGGTGGGCACCGCGGCGAGGAACCCGAAGCCCAGCACGGGGCGGCCGTCCGAGCCCACCACCCCGGCGGTGCCGGTCAGCTCGCCCTCGGCGGCGCGGACCCCGTCGACCGAGCGCACCCGGTCGACAAGCGACACCGGAAGCGGTTCCTGGTCGGCGTAGACACCGACGTCGGTGTGCCGGTCGAAGGCGGCCGCCCGGTCGTACGTGCCGGCCCGCATCCCGTCGATGAAGATCAGCGTGCCGGCGATGAAGGCCACCCCGAGGACGACGGCGAGGGCGGACATGAGCATGCGCAGCGCCTCGGCGCGCAACGAGCGCAGGGTCACCCGGAGCATGTTCACCGCCCCCGGGCCGGCGCGTCGACCGGGCCGGCCGCCACCGTGGAGTCCAACTGGCCGAGCAGGTCGAGGACCCGCTCGGCGGTCGGCTCGACCAGGTCCCGGACCAGCCGGCCGTCGGCGAGGAAGACCACCCGGTCGGCGTGGGCGGCGGCGACCGGATCGTGGGTCACCATCACCACCGTCTGCCCGAGGGTGTCGACCGCCTCGCGCAGCAGCCCGAGCAGCGCCACCCCGGCGCGGGAGTCCAGGTTGCCGGTCGGCTCGTCGGCGAAGATCACCCACGGTTTGGTGATCAGTGCCCGGGCCACCGCGACCCGCTGCTGCTGACCGCCGGAGAGCTCGGCCGGGCGGTGCCGTAACCGGTCGCCGAGCCCGACCGCGCCGACCACCTGACGCAGCCAGGCCGGATCGGGCCGCCGGCCGGCGATGGCCAGCGGCAGCACGATGTTCTCCTCGGCGCTGAGCGCGGGCAGCAGGTTGAACCGCTGGAACACAAAGCCGATCCGGTCGCGACGCAGCAGGGTGAGCCGCCGGTCGTCGAGGCGACCCAGCTCGGTGTCGCCGACCCGGACGGTGCCGGCGGTGGGCCGGTCCAGACCGGCCAGGCAGTGCATCAGCGTCGACTTGCCGGAGCCGGAGGGGCCCATGATGGCGGTGAACCGGCCGGCGGCGAAGTCGACGTCGACGCCGTCGAGGGCGACGACGCCGGCCGGGCCGGTGCCGTACTGCTTGCGCAGTCCGCGGGTGGTGACGGCGACGCCGGCGGTGACGTGGGCGGGCGGTGCGTGGGACACGTGCTGCTCCCGTACGGAGGTGGTTCTCGGACCCCTCCGACGCTATGGAGCGCAGTGCTCCGTCGAGATCAGCCCAGCCGCTCGACCGCCGTCCACCCCAGGTAGTCCCGGCCGGGCGCGGTCGTCCACCTCAGGTCGTACGCCGACCCGGGACGCCCGGGGTGACCAGACCGGTCTCGTACGCCAGCACCACCGCCTGCAC
This sequence comes from Micromonospora sp. PRAS1, assembly GCF_059553435.1. NCBI lineage: Bacteria > Bacillati > Actinomycetota > Actinomycetes > Micromonosporales > Micromonosporaceae > Micromonospora > Micromonospora sp. PRAS1. The sequence goes on along the minus strand of NZ_JCANNB010000029.1, from coordinate 23,894 downwards.
CCGGTCGCGCAGGTTCAGCTTGGCCAGGACCCGGCCGACGTGCGTCTTCACCGTCGCCTCGGCGACGTGCACCCGGCCGGCGATCTCGCTGTTCGACAGCCCCTCGGCGACCAGCAGCAGGATCTCCCGTTCCCGTTCGGTGAGCTCAGCCAGCCGGGGATCGTCGGCGGGGCCGGCACCGAGCTGACCGGCGAACCGGTCGAGCAGTCGTCGGGTGATCGACGGGGCCACCACCGAGTCGCCCCGCGCGACGACCCGGATCGCGGCGAGCAGTTCCTCCGGCGGGACGTTCTTGAGTAGGAAACCGCTCGCCCCGGCGCGCAACGCGGCGAACGCGTCGGCCTCGGTGTCGAAGGTGGTCAGCACCAGCACCCTCGGCGGCCCGGCCGGTCGGTCGGCGCAGAGCCGCCGGGTGGCCTCCACGCCATCCATGGTCGGCATCCGGACGTCCATCACCACCACGTCGGCCTCGACCCGGTCCAGCACCCGCAGCGCGTCCGCGCCGTCGATGGCCTCGCCGACCACCTCCAGGTCGGGCTGGGAGTCCAGCACCATCCGGAAGCCGGCGCGGATCAGCGCCTGGTCGTCCACGATCACCACCCGCGTCATGCCGCGATCACCTCCGTTCCGGAGGACGACGGTAGCGGCAGCCGCGCCCGCACCTGCCAGCCGCCGGCCAGGCGGGGACCGGCGGCGAGGCTGCCGCCGTACATCGAGACCCGCTCGCGCATGCCGATCAGGCCGTGACCGCCGGGCGGTGCCGGGGCGACCGGCCCGCCGCCCCCGCCGTCGTCGACCACCCGCAGCTCGACGGCGTCGGCGTCGTGCGCCAGGGTGACCGTCACGTCGGCGCCGACCCCGGCGTGCTTGAGCACGTTTGTCAGCGCCTCCTGCACCAGCCGGTACACGGTCAGGTCCAGCGCCGCAGGCAGCGCGGTCGGCTCGCCGGTCGCCGTGTACCCGACCCGCAGCCCGGCGGCCCGGAACCGGTCCAGCAGGGCGGGCAGTTCGGTAACGGCGGGACGCCGGTGGGCGGGCTCGCCCACCGGCGAGTCCAGCTGCGCCTCCGCCGCCAAGCCCAATTGCGCCCCGGCCGCCGAGCCCAGTTGCATGCCGGCCGCCGAGCCCTGCACCGCGGCCCCGGCCGGGTCCGGTCCGGGCCACGCGTCGGGGGTCGGCTCCGGCGGGCTCGGATCCCGCAGTACGCCCACCAGCCGACGCATGTCCTCAAGTGCCTGCCGGCCGGTGTCCGCCACCACCTTGACCGCGTCGCGGGCCGTCTCCGGACTCCGGTCGATCATGTAGCGGGCCCCGTCCGCCTGAACGATCATGACGGCCATGCTGTGCGCCACCACGTCGTGCAGTTCCCGGGCGATCCGGGTGCGCTCCTCGGCCACCGCCGCCCGCGCCTCGGCCTCCCGCTCCCGCTCCAGGGTGGCGGCCCGCTCCTCCAGGCTGAGCACGTACAGCCGGCGGGTACGCACGTTCAACGCCACCAACCAGACCGCCCCGATGATCAGACCGTAGTAGATGGCGGTGAAGTACCAGGCGACCTGTGCCGGGGTCTGCATCGCGGCGATGACCACCCCGATCGCGGCGACGATTCCGGCCAGCACCCCGTCGCGCAGCCGGTCGGCGTACTTGACCACGCTGTAGAGGGCGATCAGCACCGCCACGTCGTACGGCATCGGTGCCCAGTCGAGGGCGACCTGGACGAAGGCGAGCACGGCCACGACAGCGGTCACCGGCACCGGCCGGACCCGCCGGAACAGCAGGGCCACCGCCATCGCGGCACCGATCGCGGCGGACCACCAGCCACCCGGCTGGGTGGCCACCGCCGCCACGCCGAACAACAGCACCACGCCGGCGACCGCGACGTCGAAGACGACGGTACGTAGCGGCCGGCGAAACACCCGAACTCTCATCGTCACTCAGGGTAGGTGCAAGGAAGGGCCCCCTGTTAACGCCTGCGGTAGAGCAGGGGTCCCCTCTTAACATCCAGAGCCGCCGGCGGTCGACGTCCGCGCCGAGCGGCGGCAGGCGATGTGACGACAGTCGGTGACCGCTTGCGCCGGGCGGTCACGCGCCATCCGCTCGGACCCGAGGTCGCCGGTGATCGCATGCACCGACGACACCCATTCTGTGTGGCGCAGATCACATCGACGGATGTCGTTGAGGAGTAGGGTACGGCCATCGTCACCCCGTCTCGAAGGGCGTAGCCGATGGTCAACTTGCCCCCGCCACGAGGGCGGCACCTGCGGATCGTCAGTGTGGCCGCCACCGGGCTCCTGCTCACCAGCATCGCCGTCGCCGCACCCGGCAACGCGCAGCCGGCCAACCGGGCGGCCAGCCAGCCCGCTGCGGCCGTCGAGGCACCGCTCGGGGTGGACGAGATCGCCCACACCCCCAACCTCCGCCTGCTCGCCAACCTGCCGAAGGCGGCGCCGTTCAACACCACCGCGGCGCTCGGCACCGACATCGCCTTCCAGGGCAGGTACGCGTACGTCGGCAACTACGACGGCTTCGTCATCTACGACATCTCGAAGCCGAGCAGGCCCAGGATCGAGTCACAGGTGCTCTGTCCCGGCTCGCAGAACGACATCTCCATCCACGGCACCCTGCTCTTCCTCTCCACCGACTCGTCGCGCAGCGACGACTCGTGCAGTAGCGTCGCCCAGTCCGCCACGATCAAGGAGTCGTGGGAAGGCATCAGGATCTTCGACGTCAAGGACAGGAAGAACCCCCGCTACCTCAAGTCGGTCGAGACCGCCTGCGGCTCGCACACCCACACGCTGGTGCCGGCCAAGGACAAGAAGACCGTCTACCTGTACGTCTCCTCGTACAGCCCGCAGGAGTCCTTCCCGGACTGCCAGCCGCCGCACGACTCGATAAGCATCGTCAAGGTGCCGCTGGACAAGCCGACCGACGCCGCCGTCGTCGCGACGCCCAACCTCTTCCCGGACGGCGGTTACCCGGGCCGCACGGGCGGCTCGGCGACCAGCGGCTGCCACGACATCACCGTCTACCCGGCGAAGGATCTGGCCGCCGGTGCCTGCATGGGCGACGGGGTGCTGTTGGACATCACCAGGCGGGACGCGCCGCGGGTGATCCACACCGTACGGGACACGACCAACTTCGCGTTCTGGCACTCGGCCACCTTCAACAACCGGGGCACCAAGGTCGTCTTCACCGACGAACTCGGTGGTGGCGGCGGCGCCACCTGCAACGAGGACATCGGTCCGACGCGTGGTGCCAACGCCGTCTACGACATCACCGGTCGCGGCGACAAGCGCCAGTTGGTCTTCCGCAGCTACTTCAAGATCCCCCGGGTCAACGGGGACACCGAGAACTGCGTGGCGCACAACGGCTCGCTGATCCCGGTCCTCGGGCGGGACATCATGGTCCAGGCGTGGTACCAGGGTGGCGTGTCGGTGTGGGACTTCACCGACTCCGGCAAGCCGAAGGAGATCGGCTACTGGGAACGGGGCCCGGTGTCGGACACCCAGCTCATCATCGGCGGCTCCTGGTCGGCCTACTACTACAACGGGCACATCTACTCCTCCGACATCCAGAAGGGACTCGACGTGCTCGACCTCGACGACTGGCGGGTCTGGACGGCCAAGCTGGTCCAGTACCGCGAGTTGAACGTGCAGACCCAGCCCAGCTACCTGAGCTGGTGAGTCGTCCCGGCACGGCACCCGCCGGCCGATCGAGTTTCGTCGCTCCCGACCGGGGTACCTCCCCGCCGACGAGGAAGGGGTGACGATGACGCGCAACGAGTACCACGTGGTGCCGGACGGTGCTGGCTGGAAGGTCGAGCAGGGCAGCACCGTCGTCGGCACGTACGACACCAAGCAGCGCGCGGTAGAGGCCGGCCGCGACGTGGCGCACGGCAATGAGCCCAGCCAGCTCGTGGTGCACACCGCTGACGGGCGGATCGAGACCGAGTACACCTACCGGGACGATCCGTACCCGCCGGCCGGCTAGCGGGTCGCACCAGCGACGGCCTGTCGGCACCATCCCCCTCAGGTGCTGCCGGCAGGCCGTCGCCGTGCCCATCCGACGCCCGCCCCGCCAACGCCGCCCGCCCCACCAACCCCGACCCGCCAACGCCGCCCCGCCCCGCCAAAGCGACCCACCAACCCCGCCCCGCCCCGCCAACCCCGCCCCGCCAACGCCGCCCGCCCCACCAACCCCGACCCACCAACCCCGCCCCGCCAAAGCGACCCGCCAAAGCGACCCGCTAACCCCGCCCCAGGTGGGCGTGCCGGCCGTCACCCCTGGCGACGGCACGACCGACGACGTACCCCAGGCATGTCAGGATGACCGGCCGTGACCTGCACCGGGGATGCCCCGACCGCCCCGCCCCGACCGCCCCGGCACCGATTCCACCCACTCGACGCGATCGCCGTCGCGCTCGCGCTGGCCGGGGTCGGCTGCGTCGCGACCGGCCTCCTCCCCCGTCCCGACGCCGTCGCCACCCTCGGCCGGGTCCTGCCGTTGCTGCTCTTCCTCGGCACCGTGGTGGTGCTCGCCGAGCTGGCCGCCGCGGCCGGCGTCTTCGACGTGCTCGCCACCCGGATGGCCGTGGTGGCCCGGGGCAGTTGGCCCGCGCTCTTCGTGCTCTGCGTCGGCTTCGCCGCCCTCACCACGATCACCCTCAACCTGGACACCACCGCGGTGCTGCTCACCCCGGTGCTGCTCGCGCTGGCGGTGACCCTGCGCACGGCGGCGGCACCGCTGGCGGTCACCACCGTCTGGCTGGCGAACACGGCAAGCCTCCTGCTGCCGGTCTCCAACCTGACCAACCTGCTGGCCGCCGACCGCATCGGGCTCGACCCACTGGCGTACGCGGAAATCATGTGGCTGCCCCAGCTGGCCGTCCTCGCGGTCACCACCGTGCTGCTCTGGTGCTTCTGGTGGCGTCGCGACCGGCCGGCCGGTGGCCGGTTCCCGGCACCGGAGGTGCACCGGCCGGCCGACCCGGTGCTGTACCGGATCGCGCTCGGCGGCTGCCTGCTCTTCGTCGGCGCGATCCTGGCCGGCGTGCTGGTCGGTTTCGCCTCGGCGGTCGCGGCCGGTCTGCTGGTGGCCGGTTTCGCGATCCGCTCCCCCGGTACGTTGCGCCCGGCGCTGCTGCCCTGGCGACTGTTGCTCTTCGTCACCGGGCTGTTCCTGGTCGTCCAGACGATCGGCCAGCACGGACTCAACGAACTGGTGGCATGGCTCGCCGGCTCCGACGGCGGGGTGCTGGGCGCGTTGCGCGCGGGCGGCACCGGCGCGCTGCTGGCCAACCTGGTGAACAACCTGCCCGCCTATCTGGCCGGCGAGGCGGTGCTGCCGCCCGGCGACCGGCAACGGCTGCTCGCGCTGCTGGTCGGCACCAACGTGGGGCCGCTCGCGTTGCCCTGGGCGTCGCTGGCGACGCTGCTGTGGCTGGAGCGGTGCCGGGCCGCCCGCGTCAGGGTGCCGGTGCTCCGGTTCCTCGTCACCAGTGCCGCCGTGGCGGTGCTCGGCACCCTCGCCGCGGCCGGTGCCCTGCTGCTCACCGGCTGAGCCGCCCGCCCCGTGCCGGGCGGTCAGCGGTGGTAAGGGTCAGGCCCGGCGCACCGGCAGTTGCAGTTCGGTGACCCCCTTGTCGGGCTCGTCCGGGCAGTACTCCAGGTAGAACTCGCGGGCGAAGCCGTCGGCTCGCCAGCCGTTCGCCTCGATCCACCGGGCCAGCACCTGGAGGCTCTGGTCGGCGGTGGCCATCGGGCCGTGATGGATCGTCGTCGCCGCGGTGATCGCCGGCAGCTCCACCACTGTCACGTCGTGGCCCGCCGCGTCGGCGTCGATGCCCACTCCGGCGTGCACGACCACGGCCTCACCCTCGTCGGCCGCGTCGTACCAGGCCAGCGCCGGCCCGCCGGGGCGGACGTCGGCGGCCTCCAGCCGCCGGAACAGCTCCGGGTAGAGCGGCGTCAGGGCGGGCCCGATGTCCGCCCCGTCGTAGCTCTCCGCGACCGCGGAGAGCGCCGCGACCCGGATCGGCGAGATTTCCTTGAGTACGACTTCCTGGCTGGTCATCCGACCCTCCGTCTCGATCATGTGGAGTCTCGCCTCGACGCCGGCCAGGCGGGCGGTGTCCGCCGCCATCTGCGCCGCCAACTGGGCACGCCGCAGCCGCAGCATGCCACGCAGCTCGGTGCTGTCGACCGCTTCGTCGAGGATCGCCCCCACCTGGCTGAGGGTCAGCCCCAGCTCCTTGAGGGCGATCACCCGGTTCAGCCGGCCCAGTTGGGCGGCCGTGTAGTAGCGGTAGCCGCTGTGCGGGTCGACGGCGGCCGGGCGGAGCAGCCCGATGCTGTCGTAGTGCCGCAGCATCCGTACCGACACCCGGCCCAGGTTGGCGAAGTCTCCGATGGTCAACATGGTCCCTCCAAGGTCGGCGCTGACACGGTGTCAGAGTCAACCCCGGGCCACCGGTCATCGCGACGGCTCCTTGCTCCAACCAGGACGGTCAGCCGGTACGACGGGGCCCTGCCGGGCGGAGCCAGACCTTATGATCATGAACTTCGTATCCGTACCCGGGGAGGTATTTTGTTCCGTCCCAACACCATTCGCCGATCCCGGCGCCTGCTCGCGGTGGCCACCGTGGTCACGACCGGGCTGGCCCTGATCGGTGCCGGCCCGGCGACGGCGGTGGAACCCGCAGCCGAACCGCTCGCGCTGGTCTCCGACGACGGCAGCGTCACCACCCTCGCGGAGCTCGGGCTGCCGTCGCTGCGGGCGCTGCCCGTCACCGGTGCCGCCTCCGGCTTCGCCGGCACTGGCGTCACCGGCAACGACGGTGCCGACCACACCGTCGATCCTACGGTTCACGAGACCGTGGACGGCCCGGAGCCGGGCGGCCCCGGGACCATGTCGGTAATCGGCACCGACGGCCGGGCCCGCACCACGCCGACCACGAACGCCATGATGCACCGGGCGGTGGTCATGCTGACCACCGAGTCGGACGGGACGCGGCACAAGTACTGCAGCGGCTGGCTCTTCGGGGCCGACACGGTCATCACCGCCGGACACTGCGTCTACAACCGGAGCACCGGGAAGTGGCGGAACTCGACCGGGCTGCTCCGGGTCTGGCCCGGCCGGGACGGCACGGCATCCCCGTACGGCTCGTGCACCGTGCGGTCGCTGCACACCGTGACCGGCTGGACCGAGCGGGGCGACCCCAACTACGACATCGGGGCGATGAAGCTCAACTGCACGGTGGGGAACACGACCGGCTGGCCGGGAATCTGGACCACCACCGCCTCCCTGGACAACGTCACCGTGTTCGTGCGCGGGTATCCGGGCGACAAGACCTACGGCACCCAGTGGTGGCACGGCGACATCGTGTCGCACAGCGCCGAGAAGAGGCTGTACTACCGGGTCGACACGGCGGGCGGCCAGAGCGGAAGCCCGGTGTACAACCAGACCACCGGCAACGCGTGCACCTGCGTGCTGGCCATCCACGCCTACGGCACCAGCGGCACCAGCAGCTCGAACAGCGGTCCCCGGATCACCCGGGACGTCGCCGACCTGCTGTGGGTCTGGCGTGACCGCTAGGCCCCGAGTCGCAGGCCGGGTCTCCCCGCGCCGGGCGCCGGTCCGGCCGGTTCGCCGGTTCAGCCGGGCAGTGGTGCCTCGTCGCCCCGGTTCCGGCGCGGGGAGACCAGCCGACGGACCATCGGGGCGGCGTTCCACTTTGCCGCGCCCACCAGGTCACGGGCGTGCTCCAGCACCGTGTAGTCCGGCCGGGCCCGACCGGCGGCGATCGCCGCGTCCAGGTCGTTGTCGCAGCGCATCAGCACGCTGTCGAAGTCGCGGCGCACCGGCTCCAGCAGGTGGTAACCGAACGAGCGGTGCAGCCGGGCGAAGAGCGGCTTGTAGAGCCGGGCCCGCTCGTGCAGCCCCGAGGAGTACGACATCGGATTCTTCGGCCGCCGCCGGATGTAGTCGGGCAGCAGGTCGGCGAAGGCGCGGCGGATGATCCACTTTTCCTGGCCGTCGCGCATCTTCAGCTCGATCGGCAGCCGCATCGCCAGCTCGACAAGCGCCAGGTCGAGGAAGGGCACCCGGGTCTCCACGCCGAAACCCATGCTGGTCCGGTCGACCCGCTGCAACTCCGTACGGCAGAGGTTGCGGATCTTGTGCAGGAAGAGCCGCCGGGACGCCTCCGGCCCGACCTCGTGGTACATCGGGTAGCCGCCGAACAGCTCGTCCGAGCCGTCACCGGTGATCGCGACCTTGACCCCCAGCTCCGCCAGCCGGCGGAAAATCGGCACCGACACCACCGCGTTGATGATGTCGCCGTACTCGGTCAGCTCGGAGATCCGGATCGCCTCCCGGATCTCGGGTAGCCGGATGTCGCGCGGACGCAGCTCGATCACCTCGTGCGGCACGCCGAGTTCCCGGGCCAGCCGTCGGGCGTACGCCACGTCGGGGCTCTCCGGCACCCCGATCGTGACCGCGACACAGTCCGGATGCAGCTGGGCCGCGTGCAGCAGCGCCAGCGAGCTGTCCAGCCCGCCGGAGAGCACCACGCCCACGGTCAGGTCGGTGTCCAGCCGGATCCGGATGCTGTCGGTGAGGGCGGTCCGGACGAGCAGGGCGGCCTCGTCCGGGTCGGTCACCACCGGGGCATCCGCGCCGAGGGAGAGCAGATCCACGTACGGGCGCAGCTGGACCTGCCGATCGGCGTCGACCCAGCCGTGGTGCCCCGGCGGCACCTCGACCACTGGCGCGCCCACCCGGACCAGCGCCTTGACCTCGCTGGCGAGGTGCAGGCAGCCCGGGGTCCGCGACCAGTACAGCGGCTTCACCCCGAGCGGATCCCGCACCAGGTACGCCCGCCCGGTGGCCCGTTCCACCACGGCGAAGGCGTACTCGCCGCGCAGCCGGCCCACCAACTGCTCGCCCCACTGCTCGAAGGCGGCGAGCACCACCTCGGTGTCGCTGGCGCTGCGGAACTGGTGGCCCAGGCCGCTGAGTTCGGCGCGCAACTCGTGGTGGTTGAAGACCTCGCCGTTGTAGCAGAGCAGCCAGCGTTCGTCGGCCGAGATCCAGGGCTGCACCGCCCGGTCCCGGTCCACCACCCGCAGCCGCCGGGTGCCGGCGAGCAGGCCGCTCTCGTACCGCGTCTCGGTGACCTCGCCGCGCGGGGCGAGGGTGCCGAGCATCCGCCGGAAGATCGTCGGGTCGGCTTCCGGGCCGAGGCTGAGCACGATGCCACACATGGCTCAGCTCCCCATCTCGGCTTCGTACGCCCGGCGCAGCCGCAGCGTCGCGGTGGGGGCGAGGCAGATGTGCCAGGCCTGGCCCTCGTCGACCACGTTGAGTTCACCGGCCCGCTGCCGGTCGAGCAGCAGCCCGGCCAGGACGTCCCGGGCACCGAAGCGGCGGTACCAGGACATCTCCAGGTCCACCGCCCAGCCCAGGCAGTGCCCGCTTGGCACCATCGCGGCGTACCCGAGGCGGCGCAGCCGGTGCTGGTGCTCGGCGCTGCGAACCAGGCTGGTCACCCAGAGCGGTGGGGTGCCCGCCGGTGCAGCGGCGGCGAACTCGCGGCCGACGTCGTTGAGCAGGGCGATCACCTCACGGCGGGCCCGGCGGAAGAGCAGACCGGCGGTACGCGGGGTGGCGTCCGGCAGCACCCGGCGGCGCAGCGCCCGTACGCCCCGACCGACGATCGTGCGGGGCTGCTCGGTGTAGCGGAACCGCAGCAGGCCTCGACGGCGCAGCCACTCCAGGTCGACCAGTTCCGGGCTGTGGTGCACGTCGGCGTCGGTCTGGAAGGTGCCCGCGTCCCGCCACCACATGACGTCGATGCGGGACAGCAGGTAGATGCGGACCAGCGCGGTCAGGTCGGTGGCCGAACTACGCGCGTTCGGCTGGTAGCGCGCCATCTCCAGCAGCAGGGTCTCCCGGGCACCGACCAGCCCCTGGGCGGTGGCGTCGAGCACCGCGGCGATGGCCGGTTCCCGCAGTCGCTGGTCGATCAGCACCTGGCGGGCCCTGGTACTGCCCGCCCCGGCCAGCGCGCCCACCTCCACCAGCAGGTCGGTCACCGCGTCGCGGTACGCCTCCAGGTCCGGTGCGACGGTGGCGGTCGGCTGCGGCCGTCCGGCCTGCGCGCGGCGGCGGGCCGGGGCTGGTGGGCCCGGCTGCTGTCTCGGGCTACGGCTGGGCACACGCATGGTCGGGTCCTCTCTCCGTCGCGACATCACGGCGTATGTCACCCTCTGCGACACCGTAATCACGCGAGACGGGAGAAGTCCGAACAATCCTCCCGTATTCCTCGGAAGAGGTCAGGACGGTTCATTCGGGAGTCAGGGATCCGGCGGAGCATCCGGTGCCCGGTCGACCGGGCGGCTCCAGCGGGGCATCTTCAGGATGGTGAGGATGTCGCGGGCGACGGTCGCCACGGCGCAGTCCGGCGTGCGGCAGTGCGGGCAGCGGCCATCGGAGCCTGGCTGGTGGTCGCGTAGGACCCAGCGGGCGGTAAGCGTGAGGCGATTGAGGATCTGTGCCCGGGTGAGGAACGGTGCGGTCATGCCCGGCCCACCCCGAGGGCGGCGGCCAGGGCGACGATCGTGGCCGGGGCGTCGGGGAAGCGGAGGGTCTCGGCGATCAGGTGCCGGGCGGCAGGCCGTTGGCGCACCTCGGCCGGGGCGGTCCGGTCGGCTTCCAGCAGCAGTCGGGCGGCGTTGACCGGGTCGGCCGCCTGAAGATAGGCCCGAACCGCGTCGATCAGGTGCGCGGCGCGGTGCTCGGGCGGCAGCCACCGCCATCCGTCGCGTCTGACGGCTTCCTCGTGTCGGGCGATGGCGTCGTCTGTCGTACCCGATTCGATGGCGACCGTGACCCGGGCGAGCGCCACGGCTGTCGGTCCGAAGTTGGTGTGCTGGTGGTCGGTGCCGTCGCCGACCTCGGCGGCCAGGTCGGCGGCCTCGTCGGCACGGGCGGCGGCGGCCCGCTCGTCGCCGTGCCGGGCCGCCGCGAGCGCCGCCTGCACCAGCAGCGTCCCGCACAGCGACAGCCGCGCCCCGTCGAGGTCACCCTGCCCGATCCGGTACGCCGCAGCCACCGTCGCCGCCCCCGCCGCCCGCGCCCGCCCGGTGGCCCGCAGCACCTCACCAAGCTGCACGGTCGCCGCGGCCACCAGCACCGGATCCCCGTCGGCGACGCTCATCGCCCGATCGGCGGCCAGCCACCCCAACTCGCTCTCGCCGAGCTTGACCAGCAGCGCGGCGGTGATCCGGTACGCCTCCACCAACGCCCGCCGACCCGCCGCTGGAGCGTGCGCGTAACTCCGCTGCGCCCCCGCCACCAACCCCGGCAGCGCATCGATCAACGTCGGATACCGGGCATGCTGAAAACTCGTCCAGGCATGCCCCAGACTGCGCGCCACCCGAGCTGCGTCCGGCATTTCCCGCCGCGCCGCCGGCCAGCCCACCACACCGTCGTACGCGGACAGCGCCGCCCCGATCAACTCCACCCCCTCGACCCGCCTGGTCGTCTCGGTGGGCCGGCTCTCCTGGTTCACGAGCAGCGTCTGGTCGATGCGCAGCGCGGCGGCGATCTCCCGCAACGTGGAGACCTTGTCCAGCGCCCGCACCCCACGCTCCACCTTGTCGACCCAGCTTTTCGACTTTCCGAGCCGATCAGCGAACACCTGCTGCGACATCCTCCGCCGCACCCGCCAATACGCCACCCGCCGCCCGATCGGCACCTCACTCCCCGCGCCGGTGAGCCTCTGCTTGTCAAGTTGATTGATCGGTTTAATTCGACTGCCCTCCTGCACTCGGCGCGAGTGGTTTGGATCGACGCTGGTTTGCCGGAGCTGTCCTCGGAGGTGTCCGCCGTGGGGGCAGCGCTGACGTCCACCCCCACGGCGGCACTCGCCGGGCCTGCGTTTGCCGAACGAAGGACCGTGGCGGCTTCGATGTTAGACACCTTTGGTACCTAAGGCAATGATGGTCTTGAAGGCGGGTATGCGGCGTGTTCCGATGGGAGTGCCGAACGAAGGAAGTTTCGACATGCCCATACCAACCGGTGGCTACCGCGAGGTTGCCGAGGACATGACCGCTCGGATCAAGAGCGGGGAGTACGGCCCCGGCGACCGGTTACCGACCTACCGAGAGCTTTCCGACCTGTACCAGGTCAGCGTCACTACCGTGCAGCGAGCGGTGATCATCCTGCAGGACCGTGGCTTGGTAGTTGGTCTACAGGGCCGAGGCCTGTGGGTGGCCGAGCGCCAAGGGCGCGAGTCGTGAAGGGCCGCTACTACTCCGGCGCCACCCGAGCACTGATCGCACCGCCGACGGCCGTCGGGTCAACTTGACCCGGCGGCCGTCGGTAGGTCACAGCCAGCCGTGTTCCCGGGCGAGGCGGACGGCCTCGGCGCGGTTGTCGACGCCCAGCTTCTGCACGGCGATGGCCAGGTAGTTGCGGACCGTGCCGGCGGAGAGGTGCGCCCGGCGGGCGATCGTGGCGACCGGTGACCCGTCCTCGGCCAGCCGCAGCGTCTCCAGCTCGCGCGGGGTCAGCGGGCACGGCGGGATGGTCAGCGCGTCCGCCGCGAGCGCCGGGTCGACGTACCGGCCACCGGCGTGCACCCGGCGGATGACGTCGGCCAGCGCGCCACCCGGCGCACCCTTGGGTAGGAAGCCCCGGGCCCCGGCGGTCAACGCACGGGCCAGGTGCGGTGGACGCCCCTGACCGGTGAGGATCACCACCGCGCAGGCCGGCAGCGCCCGGGCGAGTTCGGCGGCGACCTGGAAGCCGTCCCGCCGGGGCATGGCCAGGTCGACCACTGCCACGTCGGGCCGGTGCGCCAGGGCGGCGGTGACCGCCGAGTCCCCGTCGGCCGCCTGGGCGACGACCGTCAGGTCCTCCTCCAGATCGAGCAGGGCCGCCAGGGCGGTGCGGATCAGCTCCTCGTCGTCGGCGAGCAGGACCCGGATCATGCGGCGGTCGGTACGGTCGCCTCGAGGGTGAAGACACCGTCGGCGCAGCGGGTACGCAGCTGTCCGCCGACCGGGGCGAGCCGCTCCGCCAAGCCGCGCAGGCCGTGGCTGTGCCGATCCCGTTCCGCCGGGGCGGTCACCCCGTCGTTGGTCACGGTCATCCGGGCCACGTCGTCCTCCTGAGCGATCTCGATCCGGCACCAGCCGGCCCGGCTGTGCCGCAACACGTTCGTGCCCGCCTCGCGCAGCACCGCCGCGAGCTGGGTGGCCGCCTCCGCCGGCAGGACCGCCGCTGGCGCCACGACCGTGCACCGTACGCCGGAGGAACGCAGCACCTCCCCCACGGCGGTGAGCTGCTCGGCGAGATCGACCCGGCGGTAGCCGTGCACGGCCCGGCGTAGTTCGGCCAGCGCGGTGGCCGCCAGCCGCTGTGCCTCACCGGCCTCCCGGCCGGCGCGGGCCGGGTCGTCGGCCGCCAACCGGGCCGCCAGTTCGGCCTTGAGGGCGATCACGGTCAGGTGGTGCCCGAGCAGGTCGTGCACGTCCCCGGCGAAACGCAGCCGCTCCTGCGCGGCGACCAGCCGGGCCTGGGCCGCCCGGCCCTGTTCGGCCTGCACGAGCAGCCGCCAGAACCAGACCTGGAAGCCGTTGATCGCGGCCACGCCCGACCCGACCACGCCGGTGACCAGCAACGACCGGCCGATCGACGCTCCGGTGGCGGCGGCCACCGCCCCGGACACCGCGACGGTGACCAGCGCCACCGGCAGCACCAGGCGGAACGGGCCCAGCAGCGGCACGCCGCCGATCACGGCCACCCCCAGCCAGGCCCAGGTGGGCCAGGTACCGGCCGCGACCGGTGCGAGCAGCGGCACGCTGAGCAGCGCCACCACGGCGTACCCGAGACGCAGCCGACGACGCAGCGGCTCGGCCGGCCCGGGAGAGACCGCGGCAGCCAGCGCCACCGCGAGCACCAGCGAGAACGCGGCGAGCCCGAACGCGCCCGACGCCACCCGCCAGGCGACCGGTTCCCGGGCCAGCCCGACCGCCGGCAGCAGCAGGGTGGCGGCCATCCCGGCGGCGAGCGAGACCAGCGTCGCCGTCCGGGCGCGGAACAGGGTCCGGCCACCCGCCGGCGGCGCGGTCGTCGGGGTAGCGCGGGCCGGCTGCACGATCGCCAGGGTAGGGCGGGCCGCCGCACCTGTGGAAGCGGCGGATCGCCCGGTCCGGCCGGGCAGCACGCCCGGAAGACCTGTGACACCGGGTGGCTGGTTCCCGCGCCCGTACGCCACGACGCTCGACGGCATGACAGAGCTGACCTCCGCCGCCCCCACGATTCCCGGACACCGGGCCGGACCCGCGCGATACCTCCGGTCCCGGCCCCTGCTGCGGCACCTGCTGGAGATGGTGCCGGCGATGGTGGCGGCGGTGCTGCGCCGGCGCGCCGAGTACGCCAAGCACCCGGCCGCGCGTTCCGCCCCGCGACATCCGCTGGTGCGGGTGCTGGCGCATCGTTGGCCGGCCGGACTGGCGCTGCTGATGACCGCCGACAACTGGACCTCGCCGGCCCTGCTCGGCGCGTACACGCTGCTGGTCCTGCCGGTCGGTTATCTGGTCATCGGCACCGTACGCCGGCAGTGGCGCATCGCCGGCAACCTCCCGATCCAGCTCGCCCACCTGGCCGGATGGGGATCGTTGGCCCTGGTCGCCGCGCTGCTGGGCGGCACCGCCGGGCAGTGGGTCGTGGCGCTCGGCTGGCTGGCCCACTCCGGGTGGGACTGGTTCGACCACCGCACCCGACGGGTGGTGCCGCGCGCCTACGCCGAGTGGTGCGGAGTCCTCGACGCCGTGCTGGGGATCACCATCATCCTGGCCCTGCTCGCCACCTGACGCCGACCGGCCGGGCGACGGGGCCGCCGGTGGCGGTCTCCCGCCGGGCGACAGGGCCGCCGGTGGCGGTCCCGCCCACATGTTGCGGTGGTCGCCGCAGCGGACCCGTGGGCGTGATGAAAAGCTTGACCCCATGAGTTCCACGCCCGTACCCCCGGACCCCATCGGCGACCCGCCCCTCTTCACGGACCTCGGCCTGCGGCCCGAGCTGCTCGCCGCGCTCGCCACGCTCGGCTACGAGGAGCCGACCCCGATCCAGCGGGAGGCCATCCCTCCACTGCTGGCCGGCCGGGACCTGCTCGGGCAGGCGGCGACGGGCACGGGTAAGACGGCCGCGTTCGCCCTGCCGGTGCTGCAACGGATGCCGGACGACCGGCCGGACGGCAATCCCGTCGCGCTGGTGCTGGTGCCCACGCGCGAGCTGGCGGTGCAGGTCTCCGAGGCGTTCCACCGCTACGGCAAGGACCTCGGCACCCGGGTGTTGCCGATCTACGGCGGGCAGCCGATCGGCCGGCAGCTGCGGGCCCTGGACGCCGGGGTCGACGTGGTGATCGCCACCCCGGGCCGGGCACTGGATCACATCGCCCGGGGCACGCTGCGCCTGGGCGACGTCGGCACGGTGGTGCTGGACGAGGCCGACGAGATGCTCGACATGGGCTTCGCCGAGGACATCGAGGCGATTCTCGAACACGCTCCGCAACAGCGGCAGACGGTCCTCTTCTCGGCGACCATGCCGGCCCGCATCGACGGGATGGCCCGGGCGCACCTGACCGACCCGGTACGCATCCTGATCGCCCGTGAGCAGCCGGTTGCCGGCGAGGCTCCCCGGGTGCGGCAGAGCGCGTACCTGGTGGCCCGGGCACACAAGCCGGCCGCACTGGGCCGGGTACTGGACGTGGAGTCGCCCACCGCGGCGATCGTGTTCTGCCGCAGCCGGGAGGAGGTCGACCGGCTCACCGAGACGATGAACGGGCGCGGCTACCGGGCCGAGGCGCTGCACGGCGGGATGAGTCAGGAGCAGCGGGACCGGGTGATGGGGCGGCTGCGCGCCGGCACCGCCGACCTGCTGGTCGCCACCGACGTCGCCGCTCGCGGGCTGGACGTCGAGCAGCTCAGCCACGTGGTCAACTACGACGTGCCGTCGGCTCCCGAGTCGTACGTGCACCGCATCGGCCGGGTGGGCCGGGCCGGCCGGGAGGGGGTCGCGATCACCCTGGCCGAGCCCCGGGAGCACCGGATGCTCAAGACCATCGAGCGGGTCACCGGGCAGCGGATCACGATCGACAAGATCCCCACCGTGGCCGACCTGCGTACCCGCCGACTGGAACTGACCCAGGCCGCATTGCGGGAGAGCCTGCTCGAGGACGACCTGGAGCCGTTCCGGGTGATCGTCGAGACGCTGAGCGACGAGTTCGATCTGATGGAGGTGGCGCTCGCCGCGGTCAAGTTGGCGCACGAGGCGAGCCTGCCCGGCTCCGACGAGGCCGAGGAGGAGATCCCGCAGGTCGCGGTCCGCTCGCCACGGCCGGCCCGCCCCGAGTACGAGGGACGGGGCGAGCGTCGGGGCGGACGGCCCCGCGCCGGTGGCATGACGCAGGTCTTCGTGGGGCTGGGCCGGCGCGCCGGGGTCCGTCCGCAGGATCTGGTCGGTGCGATCACCGGAGAGACCAGGGTGAACGGGCGCGAGATCGGCTCGATCGAGATCGCCGACCGCTTCTCGCTGGTGGAGGTGCCCAACGCGGTCGCCGAAGAGGTGATCGCGGGGCTGCGCGGCAGCACCATCAAGGGCCGTCGAGCCACGGTGCGCCGCGACCGCGACACCCGCGCCTAGGGTTTGTCGATAAGGGCAAGCCCTTGCTCCGCGGTAGCCGCGGAGCAAGGGCCCCTTCTTACCACTCAGGCGGCGGTGAGGTGCTCGCCGCCCAGCGACGCCGGGTCGATCTCGGCCGGGCGCAGCGCCAGGGCGAGTACGTCGGCGACGTCGGCCAGGGTGTGGATGCTCAACGCCTCGCGTACCTCGGTGGGCAGGTCGTCGAGGTCCGGCTCGTTACGGGCCGGAATGATCACCTCGGTCAGGCCGGCCCGGTGCGCGGCGAGCAGCTTCTGCTTCACCCCGCCGATGGGCAGCACCCGCCCGGAGAGCGTCACCTCGCCGGTCATCCCGAACTCGGGGCGTACCGGGCGACCGCTTGCCAGCGAGGCCAGGGCGGTGACCATGGTGATGCCGGCGCTGGGGCCGTCCTTGGGCACCGCGCCCGCCGGCACGTGCAGGTGGATCCGCCGCCCGGCCAGGGCGTTCGGGTCCAGGCCGAGCCGACGGCCGTTTGCGCGCAGGTAGGAGAGCGCGATGTGCGCCGACTCCTTCATCACGTCGCCGAGCTGACCGGTGAGGGTCAGCCCCGGCTCACCCTCCATGCTTGTCGCCTCGATGAACAGCACGTCGCCGCCGGCACCGGTGACCGCCAGGCCGGTGGCCACGCCCGGCACCGCGGTACGCTCCGCCGACTCCGGCGTGTGCTTCGGCCGGCCGAGGTAGCGGACCAGGTCGTCGGCGCCGACGCGGACCGGCGTCGGATCGTCGGTGAGCGCCACCGCGACCTTACGCATGATCTTCGCGAGGGCGCGTTCCAGCTGCCGTACGCCGGCCTCCCGGGTGTACTCCCCCGCGATCCGGCCGAGGGCCGACTCGTCCACCTCGACCTCGTCGGCGGTCAACCCGCCCCGTTCCCGCTGCCGGGGCAGCAGGTGGTCACGGGCGATGGCGACCTTCTCGTCCTCGGTGTAACCGTCCAGGGTGACCAGTTCCATCCGGTCCAGCAGCGGGCCGGGGATGGTCTCCACCACGTTGGCGGTGGCCAGGAAGAGCACGTCGGAGAGGTCGAGATCGACCTCCAGGTAGTGGTCGCGGAAGGTGTGGTTCTGCGCCGGGTCGAGCACCTCCAGCAGAGCGGCGGCGGGGTCGCCCGCGTAGCCCACGGAGAGCTTGTCCACCTCGTCGAGCAGTACGACCGGGTTCATCGAACCGGCCTCGCGCAGCGCCCGGACGATCCGGCCGGGCAGCGCGCCCACGTAGGTGCGCCGGTGACCCCGGATCTCGGCCTCGTCCCGGATGCCGCCGAGGGAGACCCGGACGAACTTCCGGCCGAGTGCCCGGGCGACCGATTCGCCGAGGCTGGTCTTGCCCACGCCGGGCGGGCCGGCCAGGGCGAGCACGGCACCTGAGCCGCGACCGCCGACCACGCCGAGGTCACGCTCGGCCCGCCGGTTGCGCACCGCGAGATACTCCAGGATGCGGTCCTTCACATCGGACAGTCCGGCGTGGTCGGCGTCGAGCACGGCCCGCGCCGCGACCAGGTCGGTGTTGTCCTCGGTACGCGTGCTCCACGGCATCTCCAGCACCGTGTCGAGCCAGGTACGGATCCAGCCCGCCTCCGGCGAGGCGTCGCTGGCCCGCTCCAGCTTGCCGACCTCGCGCAGCGCCGCCTCGCGTACCTTCTCGGGCAGGTCGGCGGCCTCGACCCGGGCGCGGTAGTCGGCGGAGCCGTCCGGGGCGTCCTCGCCGAGTTCCTTGCGGATCGCGGCGAGCTGCTGGCGCAGCAGGAACTCCCGCTGCGACTTCTCCAGCCCCTCGCGTACGTCGGAGTTGATCTGCTCGGTGACCTCCTGCTCGGCCAGGTGGTCCCTGACCCAGCCGACGAGCAGTTCCAGCCGGGTGGTGACATCCGGCGCGGCCAGCAGTTCGGTCTTCTGCGCCAGGCTGAGCCAGGGCGCGTAGCCGGCCGAGTCGGCCAGCTCGGAAAGGTCGGTCATCCGCTCCACCGCGTCGATGACCTGCCACGCGCCCCGCTGCTGGAGTACGGAGGTCACCAGGGCGCGGTATTCGCGGGCAAGTTCCCGGGCCTTGCCCGCCGGGGCGGGTTCGTCGATCTCGGTCGCCTCGACCCAGAGGGCCGCGCCGGGGCCGGGCACGCCAACCCCGATCCGGGCGCGGGCGAGGCCGCGGATCACGGCCGCCGGCTCGCCGCTGGGCAGCCGGCCGACCTTCTCGATTGTGGCGATCGCGCCGACGGAGCCGTACTCCCCGTCGAGGCGGGGCACGGCGAGCAGCCTGCCTTCGCCGGTGGCGCGGGCCGCGTCGACCGCGGCCTGGGTGGTCGGGTCGAGGGTCACCGGGATGACCATGCCGGGCAGCAGCACGGCGTCGGTCAGTGGAAGTACCGGAAGGGTTGCCATCGAACACCTGCTATCGCGTTGGGTTGAGCGTGTATGGCTCAAGTCGCGACGAGCCACCGATGTTCCTCGTTGTGACCCAGGACACCACCCGACCGCGCCGGAGACCTTCGGAAGCCCCAACAACGGCATCTCCGGCGCGACCGCGACCCAGAATCGGGATTTCGATGCCGCGCAAAACGCAGACAGTAAGACATAGCTTTTCTTGCGCAATTGCCGGGTGATGAGTCAAAATTTGATCCACACCCCCCGAACACAAGGAGTAATCGGCGATGGCGAGAAAAGTAATCACGGTGCTTACCGACGACCTCGACGGCGGAAAGGCCGACCGCACGGTCGAGTTCAGCCTGGACGGCGTCGCCTACACCATTGACGTCTCGGACGAGAACGCGGGCGTCCTGCGCAAGTCGCTGGATCCGTTTATCAATGCCGGCCGGCGACTCGGCCGTGGCGGTGTCGACACCCCCCGTAACCCTCGCCGCACCGCGGGCCCGGCCGCGCCGGGAATGAACCGCGAGCAGAACCGCGCCATCCGGGAATGGGCCGTCAGCAACGGCTACAAGATTTCCGAGCGGGGTCGCATCCCGGTCGAGGTGGTCGAGGCGTACAAGAACCGCTGAACAACCGCGTGCGGCCGACCTCACCCGAAGGCCGGCCGAGCGGTACCCGGCGAACATGGGATGGGGCCGTCCGGAGTGAATCCGGACGGCCCCACAGTTTCTCGCGTCAGTTCAGTTCACGGCGTCAGTTGACGTTGATCCGCACCGCGTCGAAGGCGGGGGTCTGGTTGGCCCGCTCCGACATCGGGATGCGGTGCGAACCGTCACCGGCCCAGACCGCGCACTGTGCGGTACCCGACTCCGGCAGACCCGGGACCTGGATGACCACGCTGTCCGGCTGGCGGCCACCGCCACCGTCCTCGGTGGCCACGAAGAAGGCCGGCACCGGCTCCGGCGCCGGCGCCTCGTTGGTGTTGTTCAGCATCCGGCAGGCGGTGTGGAAGTGACCGCGGGTCAGCCCCTCGCCGTTGAGCAGCGAGCTCTCCAGGTAGTAGCCACCCTGACCGGCCGGCAGGAAGCGGTCCCGGATCAGGTTGCGGGTGCTCACCCGAAGGGTGAAGCCCTCGTTGCGGTTGACCTGCTGCGGGAACTCGGTGATCAGCAAAGACGGGTTGTTGGCCGCGGCACCGACCTCGCCGAAGGCGGTGCTGATGCAACGGTTGCCGTTCTGGAAGCCGTCGTGCGGCTGGAGCTGGCTGTTCTCGCAGTTGTTGGCGAGCACATCGAGGCCGTTGTTGCCGTTGTTGGGGTTCTCGCCCCCGTTGTTACCGCCGTTGTTGTCGCCGCCGCCGTTGTTACCGCCGTTGTTGCCGCCGTTGTTGTTGTTGACCGGCTGCACCTGGCAGGCGGCCAGGTTGGCGAGACCGCGCGGCCGCGGACCGAACCGGTCGATGGCGATGGTGATCCGGTCGAGGGTCGCCCGACGCTTGCTGGCCAGCGGGCCGAGGATGGTGTTGTTGATGAACGCCTCGCCCTTGTTGCCCTCGGCGGCGAGGCGCTGGTCAGCCTCGGTGATCTGGGTCTGCAGCTGAGCCAGGTTGCGGTCCACCTCGGCGCGGGCCCGATCCGGCACCTGCGGCAGCCGGCTCACCACGTCCGGGCAGGCCACGGCAACCGCACCGGTGGTCGCACCCCCGGTGCCGTTGCGGGTCTCCTGACATTCCTCGACGGTCTGCTGTCCGTCACCCCAGTGGTTGGTCACCCAACGACCGTTCTGGAAGGTACGGGTGGTGGTGGCACCACGAGCGGTCGGCGCGGTGGCACCCGGGCTCGGCGCCACACATTCGGCCGATACCGGCCGGGTCTGCTTGTTCGGCCGTCGGTCACCGGCCGACGAGATCTGGGTCACGGCGACCACGCCGCCGAAAACGGCAAGCGTGGCACCGACTGCCAGAAGTCGTTTGGTCCGCGCGTTACCGGATGGCCGGCGCGACCGGGGGGACCTGCGCATCGAATTGCTCTCCTTCTCGATCCGGTACCTGATTCGTGACTCGACGGACCGAACGGAATCGTGGTGGCACGCTCGGCGGACATCCGAGCGGACCGGTGGCACGTCGACTTCCGACGATGCCCTTTCCGCACCGTCTCCCGCGCCTGCCGGTGCGGGTTGGCGAGATCCTGTCCATTCCCGGTGAGGTACGGAGCGCGCGCGACGGGGGTTCAAGGGAACGTGACTTTTTTTTCGGGCCGGCCGGGCGCGACACACGGCGTCTCGGCCGGTCGAGCGTCAGTCCTGACAGAGGTGGTCGTAGCCGAAAGGGTCCACGAGTTCGTCGCGGCGGTCCCGCAGCCGTCGGATGTCGTCGAGAAGTTCGTCCCGACGAACCAGCGGCGAGCCGCCGAGATCCGGCCGCCGGATCCGGTCGCCGACGGCGAGGGCGGCCAGATCCTCGGCAAGCCGGTCCGGATCGATCCCGCAGGCGAGCCGGTACGCGTGCACCGACGCCCGTTCCACCAGGCACTCGCCGGGGCGTACCTCCACCCAACTCCAGCCCTCCGCCGGCCCGTCCACCCACCGGACGTGCAGCCCACGCAGGATCGGGTCCGCCAGCCGCCGCGCCACGTACGCCTCGACCGCCTCGGTCCGGGCGAGCGCGCCGAGATCGTTCACCGCACCGGTCCGTCCGTCGGGCAGCCGACCCACGATGTCGCGGAACCCGACCGCCGGGACGTCCGACCCGGCCGCGCCCGCCGCGTACCGGCGGGCGTCGAGCACGTACGAGACGATGGCCGGCCCGTGCTCGACGGCGCGCAGGGTGGTCGAGACGATCCGGAGCACCGGCAGGCCGACGGCGGCGGCGACCGCCGCCGTCACCCGCTCGGCTCGACGGGCGGACGGGTCGGCGGCCGGGGGCCGGAACTCGACGGCGAACTCCGGTCGGCCGGTCTCCTCGACACAGACCACGAAGTCGAGCAGGCTGCGGCCGGCCATGTTCCACTGATGGCCGGTGAGCCCGGGCGGGCGACGCCGGACCAGGTCGGCCAGGCGCAGACCGCTGTGCACGCGTCGTCCCGCACGGGTCAGCGCCGTACCGCGGCCGACCTCCACCGGAACCATCGACAGCCAGGAATCGTCACCACTGGTCATCGTCGTCCCCACCCAATCCTGCTGCCGACCGACCGAGTCTAGGATGACGATCATGCCTGCCGGCTCGCGCGGTGGGCCGCCGAGGAGGTGGACGGCGTGCGGGTGGTTTCACTGGTGCCGTCACTGACCGAGGCGGTGGCGGTGGCCCTGCCCGGCCTACTGGTTGGCGCCACCGACTGGTGCACCCACCCGACCGGCCTGGACGTACCACGGGTGGGCGGCAGCAAGTACCCCGACCTGGCGCGGGTTCGCGCGCTCCGCCCCGACCTGGTCCTGCTCAACGTCGAGGAGAACCGGCGCGAGGACGCCGCCGCGCTGTCCGCCATGGGCGTACCGATCCGGGTCACCTACCCGCGCACGGTCGACCAGGCACTGACCGAGCTGGCCGATCTGCTCCGCGACCTCGGTGCGTCGGCGGAGCCGGACTGGCTCGTCGCAGCCCGGCGGGCCTGGGCCGGGCTACCGGAGCCCGATCTCCTCCGGCGGGCGGTGATACCGGTCTGGCGACGTCCCTGGGTGGTGCTCGGCACGGACACCTTCGGCGGTGACGTACTCCGCCGGCTCGGTGTCGCCAACATCTACGCCGACCGGTCGGACCGGTACCCCCGGCCGAGCCTGGCGCAGCTGCGCGCCGAGGCACCGGAGCTGATCGTGCTGCCCGACGAGCCGTACCGGTTCACCCGCGACGACGGTCCCGACGCCTTTCCGGGCGTACCCTGCGCTCTGCTCTCCGGACGGCATCTGACCTGGTACGGCCCCTCGCTGGCCGAGGCACCCGCGGTGCTCGCCGCCCAGCTCGACCAGGCCTTCGTCACCGACTGAGTCGCCACCTGATCTTCGTCCGGCTGATCTTCGTCCGGCTGGCCGCAGCGGCCCGCTCCCGCCGGTGACCGCGGCGCGCTCGAAGCGGATGGTCCCGGGTGAGAGGGGTCGAAGGTCCCGCCCGGTCCCGGCCCGGTCGGCCCTGCCGGCACCCGACCCGGCGGGCGTCCAATAGAGATGCCACCGGGACAGCGGTGCGAAGCAGCGAAGGGACGTGGAGACCATGACCGCGATGATGGAGCGGAACACCGCCGCCACCAACACCCGGGCGGCCGAGACCATCCGAGAGCGGGTCACCGGGACGCGGGCCGCCCGCTACCTGCTCGCCGGGCTCCGCCTGGCGCTGGGGTGGATCTTCCTCTGGGCCTTCCTGGACAAGATGTTCGGCCTGGGGCTCGCCACCGAGGCGAAGAACGCCTGGATCAACGGGGGCAGCCCGACCAAGGGCTTCCTGACCTTCGGCGCGGCCGGCCCGTTCCAGGGCTTCTACAACGGCCTCGCCGGCGCCGCCTGGGCCGACTGGTTGTTCATGATCGGTCTGGCGGCCATCGGTACCGCGCTGATGCTCGGCATCGGGGTGCGCGTCGCCGCCGCAGCCGGTGGCCTGATGCTGGTGCTGATGTGGACCGCCGTCCTGCCGCCCGCGAACAACCCCTTCATGGACGACCACCTGGTGTACACCGGGGTGCTCGCCCTGATCGCGGTGACCAACGCGGGCGACACCTGGGGCCTGGGCCGCACCTGGGCGCGGCTGCCGATCGTGCGGCGCTTCGGCTGGCTCCGCTGACCTGATCACCCTCCCCGCGCGGCGGGCGT
>NZ_JCANNB010000028.1:0-88630 GCF_059553435.1 Micromonospora sp. PRAS1 | reverse complement strand
GGTGTGGACCGGGGAGTCTGCGGTGAGTCGACCGGTGAGCGGCGGGCGGTCGGCGTCGCGTAGCCCTGGTGGTGAGTTGCCGGTGGGGCGGCGGGTGGCGTACTGGCGGGTGCGGCGGCGGATGTCGCAGCAGGTGTTCGCCGACCGGTTGGGCAAGTCGAAGAGTTGGGTGGACAAGGTGGAGCGGGGTGTGCGGGCGTTGGACAAGGTGTCCACCCTCGCGGACATCGCTGCGGTGTTGCGCATCGATCGGACGGTACTGCTCGGCCGTGACGTGCAGCCGGTTCAAGTGTGCGCGCGGATCGCCGGCGTGGAGCGGATACGGGCGGCGTTGTCGACCTACGACGTCGCGGTGGGGCGGCGGGGCCGGGATGTGCCGGCGGCGGCTGAGGTAGCGGCTGGTGTGCGGCATGCATGGAGCACGTTTCAGCATGCGCGGTATCCGCAGGTAATCGGCGGGTTGCCGGAGGTGCTGCTCGGCGCGCAGCACGGTTTCGCCCGCGAGTCGGGGGCAGGGCGCGTGCCGCTGGTGGAGGCGTACCGGGTGACCGCTTCACTGTTGGTGAAACTCGGTGCGGGTGAGTTGGCGTGGCTGGCCGCTGATCGGGCGATGAGTGTGGCGACCGGTGATGCGGTGTTGGTGGCTGCGGCGGCGGTGCAGTTGGGTCAGGTGCTGCTGGCCACCGGCCGCAACGGCTGCGCGGTGACGATGTTGCGGGCGGCGGCGTACCGGATTGCCTATCTGGCCCTCGACGGCGCTGCGGCGGAGCGTCTGTCGCTGTGCGGGGCGTTGCTGGTGCAGGCCGCGCTCGCGGCGGCCGGGCGCGGTGATGCGCGCGCCGCAGCTGATCTACTTGATGAGGCCGGCGAGTTGGCGGGCCGGGTGGGCGACGGGCACGACCACTACCGGACCGGGTTCGGGCCTGCCGCTGTGGCGGCGGCGCGCACTCTGGCGGCGGTGGAGGTGGGCGACGCGGCCGCAGCGATGGTCTGGCATCAGCGGACCGTTCGACGACCCGGCTGGGGATGGTTGCCCGCCGAGCATCGCGCCGCGCATCTGATCGACACCGCCCGCGCTCATCTTCAGGCCGACGACACCGTCAACGCCGCCTGGAGGCTGCTGGAAGCCGAACGTATCGCGCCTGCTGAAGTGCGGCACCGGCCGGCGGCCCACGACCTGCTCGCCCAGGTCACGCGCAGCCCGGACGCCCCGGCCACGATCA
Organism: Micromonospora sp. PRAS1; assembly: GCF_059553435.1. Classification (NCBI taxonomy): domain Bacteria; kingdom Bacillati; phylum Actinomycetota; class Actinomycetes; order Micromonosporales; family Micromonosporaceae; genus Micromonospora; species Micromonospora sp. PRAS1. The sequence goes on along the minus strand of NZ_JCANNB010000028.1, from coordinate 87,407 downwards.
TCCAACTCGCCGCCGCCTGCGGGGTATCGGGGGCATGACCGCGCCACGGCTGTCTCTGGCCCAGATCCTCAATCGGCTCGCCCTGACCGCCCGCCGGACCCTACGCGAGCACCAACCCGACCTCGACGGCACCTGCCCGACCTGCCGAGTGGCGGCATGCGCGGTGAGCGCTGCCGCCCGCAACGTGCTCGACGCCATCAAACGAATGCGCTGGCGCGATCCGGGTCATCACTGACTATGACGTGGGCAGTGGAGTGTCGGGGGTGGTGGTGAGGAGGTCGACCAGGGTGGCGTAGCGGGTGGTGAACGCCTGGGCGGAGGCGGGGCCGAACTGGTCGGTGTGGTGGTAGAGGAGGATCCGGGTGCCGCCGTCGACCGGGGCGAGGACGAGTTCCAACCGGAACCGGCTGCCGATCTCCTCGGGCAGGACCAGCTCGAAGTCGACGCCGCCCGCGTGGGCCCGCTGGTGGGGGTCGGGCATCATCTGGAACACCAGGTCGTCGACGCGTCCGCCGGTCGGAGTGAGCGCCGCGGTCGGGAGCAGTTGCAGCGGTAGCTCCTGGTGGGCGAAGGCACCCGACACGGTGGTGTGGGTGCGGGCCACCAGCTCGGCGAAGGTGCCGCGTACCTCGGTGCGCAGCAGCGCCATGGTGGCGAGGAAGCCGACCACGCCCTGCGTCCGCCGGTCCAGCCGGTTCGCGAACAGCGTCGCGACCACCACATCATGGTTGCCTGTGTACGCCGCGAGCTGCGCGTAGTAGACCGCCAGGAAGACCACGAACGGGGTGGTACGCAGCCGCTGCGCGAGGGCGGTGACCCGGGCGGTGATCTCGGGGGAGAGGTCGGCGCTGGCCAGTCCCGGCCGGGCGGCCTCGGGCGGGTCGGCGTCGCGTGCGGCCGGCAGGGTGAGGATCCGTGCCCCGTCGAGGCGGCGCCGCCAGTAGTCGCGTTGCCTGTCGAACCGTTGCCGCTCCGGCCCGCTGCCACTGGTCCCGGCGGTCTGTCGGGCCACGATGTCCTGGAAGGTGAGGTCCACCTCGGGCAGCGGGCGGCCCGCGTACAGCTCGCGCAGCTCGGCGTAGAGCACCCCGCAGGACCAGGCGTCGGTGACCAGGTGGTGCAGGTTGAGGCAGAGCACGTGCTCGGTGGCCGAGACGCGCCACAGCACGGCACGCCGGGTCTGCACCGCCGGGTCGAGCGGCCGGGCCAGCTCGGCGGCGAGGGCGGCGGGCAGCGCCTCCGGGCTGGCCAGCGCCACCTCCGGCAACTCCACTTCGGAGGGTTCGTGGATTACCTGCGCCAGTCGGTGGCCGCGCCCGGTGAAGGTGGTACGCAGTGAGTCGTGCCGGGCGACCAGCGCCGCGAGTGCGGCCCGGAGCCGGTCGTGGTCGAGCGGGCCGGTCAGGCGGCAGATCAACGGGCAGCTCAGCGTGGCGCCACGGTGGTGCCCGATCATCCAGAGCAGTCGTTGCCCGATCGAGGCGGGTCGCTGCCGCGCGTCGAGGGTGTCCATGGCTCAGCCGGCCAGCAACTCGGCGACGAGGGTGTCCCGATGGTGGGCGGCCGGCTCGTGGGCGTCGGCGATCCAGCGGGCCCGCCGGTAGTGCCGGTTGACTGGGCCGTCCCAGGTGAAGCCGTACGCCCCGTGTGTCTGGATCGCAGCCTCGCCGGCCCGGATCGCGGCCCGCTCGGCGGCGACCACCGCCGCCGCCGCGGACGCCGGCCCGGCATCGTCCGCGTCCAGGGCCCACGCGGCCCGGTAGACAAGCGAGCGGGCCAGCTCGATCGAGGCGTACGCGTCGACCAGTCGGTGCGACACCGCCTGGAAGCTGCCGATCGGGCGACCGAACTGGACCCGCTCGCGGGCGTACCCTGCGGCGTCGGTCACCATCGTCTGGGCGAGCCCGACCGCCTGAGCCGCCAGCTGCACCCAGGAGTTTTCCGGCGACCGGGCCGCGTCCGGGTGGTCGAGGATCCGCTCGGCGGGCGCGTCGGCAAGCGTGTAGCGGGCGTACCCGAACTCGGTGTCGATGCTTGTGGTGACCTCGGCCGGGGTCACCTCGAGAAGTTCGTAGACCCCGGCGGCCGGTCCGTCGTCGATGCTCACCAGCAGCGACGTCATGCCCTCGACGTAGGGGACCCGGTGCGCGGTGCCGCTGACCAGGCCGTCGGTCACGGTCAGCCGGCACCGGTCCGGCCGTGCGTGGGCCGTCGGCGCGGTGGGCGACCGCCCGGCCCACCGGTACGCCGGCAGCGCGTACGCCTGGGTGAGCAGCAGCGCCGCGAACCCGGTGGCGGCGGCGCAGCTCTCGCCGATCAGGGCGGTCTCCAGGGCCGGCAGCTCCGGATCGAGCCAGCCGAGTTCGGCCAGCCCGGACCAGCCCGGCGGGGCACCTGCGGCCACCTTCACCGCGACGTCGCGCAGCGCCTGCTGCTCGGTGGTGAGCGTGAAATCCATGCTGGCCCCGATCCTCGTCACCGGCTGCGGGGCAGGGCGAGGATCCGTTCGGCGACGATGTCGCGCAGGATCTCCGAGCTGCCGCCCTCGATGCTGTTCGCGCGGCTGCGCAGCTGTTCGCGTTCCCAGTGCGGCCGCCAGCGCTCGGCTGCCGGACGGTCGACGGCGTCCCGGAGCACCGCCAGGGCCAGCTCGGTGAGTTGCTGGTTCGCCTCCGACCAGCGGAGCTTGAGGACGGTGGATTCGGGCCCGGGAGAGTGGCCGTCGCCGAGCGCCCGGATGCTTGTCCAGCGTAGGCCCTGCGCCTCGACGTGCAGCGTGGCGAGCCGGTCCCGGACCACCGGATCGTCGCTGAGCCCGGCGGCGCGGATCGTCGTGGCGAGCAGGCGCAGTTGTCGTTCCAGCCGGGCGGTCAGGGTGAAGCCGAAGGTGCCCCGCTCGTGGGCGAGGGTGGTCATCGCCACCGACCAGCCGTTGCCGACTCCGCCGAGCACCTGACTGGCCGGCACCCGGACCCGGTCGAGGATGATCTCGCCGAACCCGGGCTCGCCGGTGAGTTGGCGTTGTGGACGGACCGTCACGCCCGGGGTTCGCAGGTCGAGCAGGAAGCAGGTGAGTCCCCGGTGCCGGCTGCTGCCCGGCTCGCTGCGCGCGAGCAGCAGGCACTCGTCGGCCACGGTGGCGTACGACGACCAGACCTTCTGCCCGTCGAGGACGAACTCGTCGCCGTCGGGCGTGGCCCGGGTCGCCACCGCGGCGAGGTCGGAACCCGCGCCCGGCTCGGAGAAGCCCTGGCACATAAGCGTCTCACCGGTCAGGATCCGGGGCAGGTACGCGTGCTGCTGATCCGGGGTGCCGACCGCGATGAGGGTCGGCCCGACCATGCCGAGACCGATCACGTTGACGTGCTCGCCGGCACCGGCCCGGGCCGTCTCCTCCAGGTAGATGGCCTGGTAACCGAGGGGGAGCCCCTGCCCGCCGTGTTCGCGCGGCCAGGTCAACCCGGCGTAGCCGGCGTCGTACAGGGCGCGCGCCCACCGCCGCGCGGTGTCGATGTCGGTGGCCTGTGGGCCGACCGGTTCGTCGTACCGGGCCGGCACGGTCGAGGTCAGCCAGTCGCGCAACCGGTGCCGGAACCGGGCTTCCTCCGGCGTGTCCCGTAGCTGCATGGAGTCTCCACGGTCGGCGTCAGGCGCGATCCAGTCTCGCCAAGAGAACCATGGCAGTCAATGCCGACGGAGGGCGCCGACTTGACAACATCGTTTTACGTCGATGAGATAAGGCGTGGCCGTGCACCTGCATTGGTTTCTGCCGTCCCACAGCGACGGCCGGGCCATCGCCCGGGTCGACGGGGAGATCGCCGAGGGCAGCGCGCTGGGCGCCCGCCGGGATCCCGACCTCGGCTATCTCACGCAGGTGGCCCAGGCCGCCGACCGGCTCGGCTTCGACAGCGTGCTGGTGCCCTTCGGCCTCTTCTGCGAGGACCCGTGGCTGGTGACCGCCGCACTGGCCCAGCAGACCCGGCGGCTCAAGTTCATGATCGCGCTACGGCCGGGGCTGATCTCCCCGACCCTGGTCGCGCAGCTCTGCGCCAGCACCCAACGCCTGACCGGCAACCGGCTCCTGCTCAACGTCGTCACCGGCGGCGACAGCGACGAGCAGCGACGCTACGGCGACTGGGCCGACCACGACAGCCGCTACGAGCGGACGGGCGAGCTGCTGACCATCCTGGACGGTACCTGGGACGGGGCCGCCTTCGACTTCGAGGGGGAGCACTACCGGGTGAAGGCGGCGCGGGTGATGCGGCCCAGTCCCCGCCCGGCGGTCTTCGTCGGCGGCTCCTCACCGGCCGCCCAACAGGTGGCGGCCCGACATGCCGACACCTACCTGGCCTGGGGCGAGACGCCCGAGCAGCTCCGCGCGTTGGTGACGGACTTCCGGGCCCGCACGACGGCGTACGGCCGGACAGTGCCGGTCGGTACGCGGTTCCACGTGATCAGCCGGGACACCGCAGCGGAGGCGTGGGCGGTGGCCGAGCGGATGCTCGCCGGGATGGACCCGGCGATGGTCGCGGCCGCCCAGTCCCGCTTCGCGCTCAGCGAGTCCGAGGGGCAGCGCCGGATGGCGGCGTTGCACGCGGCCAACCCGGGCCGGCTGGAGGTGGCACCCAACATCTGGGTCGGCTACAGCCTGCTGCGCCCCGGCGCCGGGGCGGCACTTGTCGGCAGCCACACCGAGGTTGCCGACCGGATCGAGGAACTGCACGGCCTCGGCATGGACCACCTCATCCTCTCCGGCCAGCCGCACCTGGAGGAGGCGTACTGGTTCGGTGAGGGCGTGTTGCCGATCCTCGCCGCCCGGGGCCTGCTGCCGGATGACTGAGCCGAGCGGCGAGCAGGCTGTGCCGGCCGGTGGCGAGCGGGCTGTGCCGGCCGGTGGCGAGCGGGCTGTGCCGGCCGGTGGCGAGCGGGCTGTGCCGGCCGGTGGCGAGCGGGCTGTGCCGGCCGGTGGCGAGCGGGCTGCGGCACCCGGCGGCGAGCGGCCTGCGGCGCTCGGCGGCGAGCGGGCTGTCTCGGCGGGTGGCGGGCGGTCCGGGGTGGTCGCCGACATCGAGCGGGTACAGGAGATCGCCGACTACATCGCGCCGCTGGCGCTGCGGATCGCCTGCACCTACGGGGTGGCCGACTGCCTCGTCGGCGGGCCGCGTCCGGTGGCCGGGATCGCCGCCGAGGTCGGGTTGCACGCCGAGACGCTGCGTCGACTGTTGCGGGTGCTGGCGATGCGGGGCGTGTTCACCGAGCCGGAGCCCGGGGTCTTCGCGCTGACCCCGCTGGCCCAACTGCTGCGCGGCGACCATCCGCTGTCGCTGCGCGACGCGTACCCGATGGTCGCGGCCGACCTGCGCGCGTGGGCCGGGTTGGAGGAGACCGCCCGCACCGGCACGGCGGCCTTCCCGCGCGAGCACGGCGCGGGCTACTACGCCTACCTGGCCGGGCAGCCGGAGGTGAGCCGGCGGGTGGACGCCTCCGTCGAGGCGCAGAACCGCCTCGTGATCCGTACGCTGATCCGGGCGTACGACTGGGCGAGCTGCGGCACCATCGTGGACCTCGGCGGCGGCACCGGCGTGTTCCTGGCCGCGCTGCTCGCCCGCTTCTCGCGGCTGCGCGGCATCCTGGTCGACCTGCCGCACGTGGCCGCCGCCGCGCCCCGGGTGCTGGCCGCGCGCGGGGTGTCCGGACGGGTCGTGGTGGTGGCCGGCGACTACTTCGCCACCATCCCGCCCGGCGAGGACACCTACCTGCTCAAGACCGTGCTGCACGACTGGACCGACGAGCACGCAGGGCGGCTGCTGCGTGCCGTCGCCACGGCGATGCGGCCGGACAGCCGTCTGCTGGTGCTGGAGGCGATCCTTCCCGACGGGGACGCCTACCACGTCGGCAAGCTGCTGGACCTGCACTCGCTGGTGCTGACCGGCGCACCCGACCGCTCCCGCGACCAACTGGTCACCCTGCTCCACCAGGCCGGCCTGGAGACCGTCTCGGTCACCCAGACCCCCACCCTCGCCGTCATCGCCGCCCGCCCCGCCCCCGCCCCCCACCAACGGGCTTGATCATGAAGTTATTGCCATGCCTGCCCGGCGTGGCGAGGCAATAACTTCATGATCAACGGGGGTCCGGCCCGGCCCGGCCGGGGGTCCGGCCCGGCCGGGCCGGGGGTGGGGTGGGGTGGGGTGTTAGCGGAGGAGGATGCCGGGGTCGCCGCCGGCGAGGGTGGCGCCGACGGCGCGCAGGAAGGAGCGGCCGGCCATCACGTGCTGGGTGGCGGCCTGGATGTCCCGCAGCCGGGCGGAGAGCGGGTGGCTGGTCTGCACCGACGAGCCGCCGGCCAGTTCGTACGCCCGGCCGGTCGCCTGGGCGGCAAGCGTGACCACGGTGTGCGCGCCGGCCCGCAGCGCCGCCTGGGCCAGCGGGTCCGGTGCCCGGTCCGGGTGCCAGGCGGTGGCGACCTGGCGGGCGAGCAGCGCACCGGCCGCCTCGCGCCACAGGTACGCCTCACCGAGCCGGTCCTGGAAGACCGGATCGTCGGCCAGGCGTACCCGCCCGAACGCCGGTCGCTTGCCGTCTCGGGCGAGCTCGGCGACGTCGGCCAGCGCGGCGCGGGCGATGCCGAGCGCAACGGCTGCCACGAAGAGTCCACCCTGGTCGCGGGCGGGTACCCGGTCCACCACCGGGTCCGGCGTGGACGGCAGCGCGTCGAAGGAGGTGGTCCGGGTGGTCGGGCAGTCGGTCCGGACCACCCGTACGTCGTGGCTGGCGGTGCCGCGCAGACCGACCGTGTGCCAGGTGTCGCGTACCTGCACGTCGCCGATGGGGAGCAGGACCAGGCGCAGCCGTGGTACGCCGTCGTCGTCGACGACCGGGCGGCCCCGGTGCACCACGATGCACTGGAGGTAGACCCAGTCGGCGGTGCTGACGCCGCTGAGGAACGGCCAGTCGCCGGTCACCCGCCAGTGCTCGTCGTACGCCTCGGCGCGGCCCTTCGGAGCGACCGCACCGGCCACCACCACGTCCGGGCCGGCCTGGTAGACCTCGGCGCACGCCTGCTCGGGGAAGTAGCGCAGCACCAGGTGGGCCAGGGTGGCCTGGGCCACGAACCAGCCGACCGAGCCGTTGGCGGCGGACACCTCCTCGATCACGTCCAGCGCCTCGGGCACCGTCAGCTCCGCGCCGCCGTACCGCTTCGGGGTGAGCATGCGCAGGCAGCCGGCCCCACGCAGCGCCGTGACGAGCGGCGCGGGCACGCTCCGTTCGGCGTCCACGGTCCCGGCCGCCGCGGCGATCCGCGGTGCCAGCAGCCGTACCTGGTCGAGGACGGAAGTCAACGGGCACCTCCGGCGGGCGGTGGCGGCAATTGTTTCCGGACTCTAGACCGCGCCGGCTCGGATGACCATCCATTGATACGGGGCTATCCTCGCGCGGGATGGCGCCGGTAGCCTCCGGCCATGCCCACGCTGTGGTCAGGCGCGCCGGTCGAGGTGCACATCAGCCCGACCTACGACGTCCGGGACGGGCGGGTCGCGGCCCTGTACGAGAACGCCAAGCTGCGGCAGTGGAACGCCTCGACCGACGTCGACTGGACCGTGCCGGTGCCCTACGGCAGCGCGCTGCCGGACGACTCGCGCTTCGCCATGGCCTCCTTCGGCGCCTCGCCGTTGGCGCGGCGCGGACGCGGGATGTGGGACACCTTTCGGTGGGAGTTGCAGACCTGGCTGATCAGCCAGTTCCTGCACGGTGAGCAGGCGGCGCTGGTGGTGGCGGCGCGGCTGATCGAGACCGTGCCGGACATCGAGTCGAAGACCTACGCGGCGAGCCAGGCCGCCGATGAGGCGCGGCACGTCGAGGTCTTCTCGCGCTACCTGCGGGAGTACGCGCCGGAGATCTACCCGATCACCGCGTCGCTGCGGGAACTGCTCGACGACATCCTGACCGATGCCCGGTGGGACGTCACCGCGCTCGGCATGCAGCTGATCGTGGAGGCGTTGGCGATGGCGGCGTTCCGGCTGGCCGACGGCACGTTCCACGACGACCTGATCAAGCAGATCACCCGGCTGGTCGCCCGGGACGAGGCACGGCACGTGACCTTCGGCGTGCTCACCCTCGACGGCATCTACGCCGACATGACGGCGGCGGAGCGCGCCGACCGGGAGGACATGGTGCTGGAGGCGGCGACGTTGATGCGTCGCCGATTTCTCATCGAGGACGTCTGGGAGCGCCTGGAGGTGCCCAGGGACGAGGGCGTGCGGTACGCGATCGCGGATCCGCTGATGATCAAGTACCGGCAGGCGCTGTTCGCCAAGGTCATCTCGGCGCTGCGGCAGGTCGGCCTCTTCACCCCACGGGTACGCGCCGGGCTGGACGGACTGGGACTGCTGGCCTTTGGTCCACATCGGATCAACGGTTCTGGCCATCGATGAGATCCACTGTTAGGGTGTCGAAAGCCGTCTATGCATGGCTGCGGCGCATTCAGCGGGAGGATCTGATGACTGCGGGGCGTCGAATCGTGGAGTGCGCTGGATGACCGCGAGCAGCGCGAATCCGGCCGCCGAAACGGCAGGCACCGCCGACATCGACACACTTCGCGCCGACATCGCCACCCACCTGGCGATCCCGCCGGAGCAGGTGGGCGATCACGACGACCTGCTCTACCTGGGCCTCGACTCGATCGGCGTGATGCGCCTGGCGAACCGCTGGCGCCGCTACGGCCCGGGGGCGACCTTCGCCGAGCTGATCGAGCGGCGCACCCTCGCCGAGTGGGCGGCTCTCGTCTTCGACCAGCCGCCCGCGTCGGGCACCACTGCGTCGGGCACCACTGCGTCGGGCACCACTGCGTCGGGCACCACTGCGTCGGGCACGACTGCACCGGGTGCGGCCGCGCCGGCCGCGACCGCCCCGGGCGCGATCGCGTCGAGTGGTGAGCCCTTCGCGCTCTCCACGATGCAGCACGCGTACTGGGTCGGTCGGGGCGACGGGCAGGTGCTCGGTGGGGTCGGTGCGCACTTCTACAACGAGTTTGACGGCGCCGGGGTGGACCCGGAGCGCCTCGACCGGGCCTGCCTGGCGCTTACCGTACGGCACGCCATGCTGCGCGCCCGGTTCCTCGACGACGGCCGGCAGCAGATCCACCCGGACGGCAGCTGGCCCGGGCTCACCGTGCACGACCTGCGTACCCTCGCCGGCCCGGAACTGGATCAGCGGCTGGCGGAGATCCGCGACCGCATGTCGCATGCGCGGCTCGCGGTCGAGCGCGGTGAGGTGCTGACCCTCGCCCTGTCGCTGCTGCCGGACGGGGCCTGCCGCATCCACCTGCACATCGAGATGCTGGTCGCGGACGCGGAGAGCTTCCGGATCCTGCTGCGCGACCTCGCCCAGCTCTACCGGCAGGACCGGCCCCTGCTGGCGCTGAGCTACGACTACCAGCGCTACCTGACCGACGTCGCGGCGCACCGGGACGCCGAGCGGGACCGGGTCCGGGACTACTGGCTGGCCCGGCTCGACACGATGCCGGCCGGGCCGCAACTGCCGCTGGCGGAACACGGCACGGACGCGCCCGCCTCCATGCGGCGCGGGCACTGGATCGACGCCGACGGTTGGCAGGCGCTCGGTGGGCACGCCCGGGGGCACGGCCTCACCCTCTCCATCGTGTTCCTGACCGCGTTCGTGGAGGTCCTCGCCGCCTGGAGCGAGCAGCCGAACTTCCTGGTGAACATCCCGCTCTACAACCGCGAGGAGGTGCACCCCGAGGTCGGTGACCTGGTCGGCGACTTCACCAACCTGGTGCTGCTGGAAGCGGACGCCAGCGCGCCGGCCACCTTCGTGCAGCGGGCCCGGGCGCTGCAGGAGCGGCTGCGCACCGACATCCAGCATGCCGCCTTCACCGGCGTCGACGTGCTGCGCGAACTGTCCCGGCGGGCCGGCACCCCGGTGCTCGCCCCGGTCGTCTTCACCAGCGCGCTCAGCCTCGGCGAACTCTTCGCCGACGACGTACGGCAGTGCTTCGGGCGTCCCGGGTACACCATGTCGCAGACCCCGCAGGTCTGGCTTGACGTGCAGGTCACCGAGCGCGAGGGCGGCCTCTTCGTCAACTGGGACTCGGCCGAACGGCAGTTCGCCGACGGGGTGCTGACCGCCATGTTCGCGGCCTACACCGCCCTGCTGGAGCGGCTCACCGACCGACCGGAGAGCTGGACCGTACCCGTCGACGGGCTGCTTCCGGCGGCCCAACGGGAGGTACGCCGACGCGTCAACGACACCGCAGGCCCGGTGCCGGCGGACCCGATCCACGTGCCGGTCTTCGCGTGGGCCGCCAGCGAACCGGACGGCCTCGCGCTGCTCTGGGGCGACGACGGCCGGATGAGCCGGGGCGAGTTGGCGCACCGGGCCCGCTGCGTCGCGGCCCGGCTTGTGGAGCACGGCGTCGCCGCCGGTGACCTGGTCGCGGTCTGCCTGCCGAAGGGACCGGACCAGGTGGTCGCGGTGCTCGGCGTGCTGGCCGCCGGAGCCACCTACGTGCCGGTCGGTCCGGACCAGCCGGCCCGGCGTCGGGACCGCATCCTCGACGACGCCGGGGTACGCGTCGCCGTCGCAGCGGCCGGCAGCACGCTCCCGGTGCCCGTGGTCGACCCGGCCGCCGCGGTGACCGTCGGCCGGCCCGTCGAGCGGCCGGCCGAACCGGATCCGGGACAGCCCGCGTACGTCATCTTCACCTCCGGCTCGACGGGCACCCCGAAGGGCGTGGTGGTCAGCCACCGGGCCGCCGCCAACACCATCGAGGCGCTCAACCGGCGGTTCGACATTGGCCCCGCCGACCGGGTGCTCGCGGTGTCGGCGCTCGACTTCGACCTCTCCGTGTACGACATCTTCGGGCTGCTCGGCGCGGGCGGCGCGGTGGTGCTTGTCGGCGAGGCCGAGCGGCGGGCACCTGAGGCGTGGGCGACGCTGGTCCGGCGGCGCGGCGTCACGGTCTGGCAGTCCGTGCCCGCCCTGCTGGACATGCTGCTGACCGTGCCGGCCGATCTCGGCGACACCCCGCGCCTGGCGATCGTCGGCGGCGACTGGGTGGACCCGCGCCTGCCCGAGCGGTTCACCGGCCGCTTCCCGGGCGCCCGGTTCGCCGGCCTCGGCGGCACCACCGAGGCGGCGATCCACTCGACCGTCTGCGAGGTCGACGCCTCGCCCGGCCACTGGCGCTCGGTGCCGTACGGGAGGCCCCTGCCGAACGTGCGCTGCACGGTGACCGACGCGCGCGGCTACGACCGGCCCGACCTGGTCACCGGTGAGCTGTGGATCGGCGGGGTCTCGTTGGCCGACGGCTACCTCGGTGACCCGGCCCGTACGGCGAGCCGGTTCGTCACCCGGGCCGGCCAGCGCTGGTACCGCACCGGCGACCTGGCCCGCTACTGGCCGGACGGCACCATCGAGGTGCTCGGCCGCACCGACCAGCAGGTGAAGATCCTCGGGCACCGGATCGACCTCGGCGAGGTGGAGGCGGCGCTGCTGGCACACCCGGGGGTGCGGCTGGCGGTCGCGACCGTACTCACCGGTGCCAGCGCCCGGCTGGCCGCAGCCGTGGCCACCGCCGACGTGCACCCCGGCGAGCTGCGGGACTTCGTCGCCGACCGGCTGCCGGCGGCGATGGTGCCGGTCCGGATCGAGGTCCGGCCGGAGTTGCCGCTGTCGCCGAACGGCAAGCTCGACCGGGCTGCGGTCCGGGACCGGATCCTCGCCGAACCGACCGGCGAACAGGGTCGGGCGTCCGGTGTGGCCGCACCGCGCGGCCCCGTCGAAACGGCGGTCGCCACGGTCTGGTCGGCGATCCTCGGTGTACCGGAGATCGGTCGCGACGACAACTTCTTCCTGCTCGGCGGCGACTCGCTGCTGGCCACCCGGATCATCGCGCGGCTGCCGGCCGCCGGTGTCGTCGGTGCCGGCCTGAGCGACCTGCTGACCCGGCCGACGCTTGCCGGGTTCGCCGCGCGGCTGCGCCTGGCCACCGCCGTCGCCGCACCGGCCGCGCTTCCCGCCGACCCGGAACACCGCTTCGACCCCTTTCCGGCGACCGACGTGCAGCGGGCCTACTGGCTGGGGCGCGGCGACGAGTTCGCCCTCGGCGGCGTCGGCTCGCACTGGTACTGGGAGTTCGACGGCACCGACGTCGACATCGCGCGGCTGGAGCGGGCGTTCAACACGCTCATCGACCGCCACGACATGCTGCGGGTGGTGTTCGAGCCCGACGGCCGGCAGCGGGTGCTGCCCAGCCTGCCGTGGCAGCCGGTCACCGTACATCCGGCGGACACCCCGCTGGCGGCGCTGCGCGCGGCGGCCTCCACCCGCATCCCCGACCCGGCCAGCGCACCACCGGTGCACATCTGGGCCCGCAGCGCCGACGGGCAGACCCGGATCGGCTTCAGCTTCGACTACATCGCGCTCGACGCGTTCAGCATCGTGTCCTTCTTCGGCGAACTCGCCACGCTCTACCGCGATCCGCAGGCCGCGCTGCCGCCGGTCGGCATCACCTTCCGCGACTACGTGACCGGCGTGATGATCCCCGCCGACGAGCGGCAGGCCGCCGAGGCGTACTGGTCGCAGCGGTTGGACGAGATCCCCGGACCACCGGAGCTGCCGTTGCGGGTCGACCCGGCTCAGTTGCCGGCGCCGGTGTTCCGCCGCCGCTCGGCGCGGATCGGACCGGAGCAGTGGCGGTCGATCACCGCCCAGTGCCGGGCGTCCGGCGTGACTCCGGCCGCGGTGCTGCTCACCGCGTACGCCGAGACGCTCTCCGCGTGGAGCGGCGGCGGGGCGTTGACCGTCAACCTGACCCTGTTCGACCGGCGCGACGTGCATCCCGACATCGACCGGGTGTTCGGCGACTTCACCTCGCTGCTGCTCGTCGCCCACCAACCGGCACCAGGTGAGGCCCTGCTGGACAGCGTACGGCGGGTGCAGCGGCAGATGTGGGCGGACATGGAACACCGGGCCGCCTCCGGGATCTGGGTGATGCGTGAACTCGGCCGCCGGGCCGGCCGGGCCATGGCCGGCATGCCTGTGGTGTTCACCAGCGCCCTCGGGCTCTCCGGCGAGTTGACCGGCATGACGTTCCCCTTCGGGGAACTGGTCTGGGGCATCTCCCAGACGCCGCAGGTCTGGCTGGACTGCCAGGTGATGGAGCAGGACGGCGGGTTGGCGGTCAACTGGGACGCCGTCGAGGATCTGTTCCCCACCGGAGTGCTGGACGCCATGTTCGCCGCGTACGTCGAACTTATCCACCGGCTCGCCGGGCCGGCCTGGTCGATGCCGGTGCCGGCGCTGCTGCCGGCGGCGCAGCGGCAGGTACGGACCGGAGTCAACGCGACAACCGCCGAGCGCGCCGACCGACCGCTGCACGCCGACTTCTTCGCCACCGCCGGGGCCCACCCGGAGCGGGTAGCGCTGCTCGGCCCCGGCCCGACCGAGCGCGTGACGTACGGCGACCTCGCCACCCGGGCGCTGCGCTTCGCCGGCCGGCTCGCCGCCGCCGGCCTGGCCCCGGGTGATCCGGTCGCGGTGACCCTGCGTCGGGGCGTCCGCCAGGTGGTGGCCGTGCTCGGCATCCTCGCGGCCGGCGGTGTCTACGTGCCGGTCGGGCTCGCCGCGCCGCCGGCCCGCCGGCACGACATCTACCGCGACGCGGGCGTGCGCCTGGTCGTCATCGACGCCGACCCCGCCCCCGAGGCGGCCGGCTTCACCGCGCCCGAGGCGGCTGCCGGCCCCGCCCCCGAGGCGGATGGCGCGCTGCCCGAGACTGGCGACGGCTCCGAGGCGGCCGGGGGCGGTTGGTCCGTCCTGGCGATCGGCGACGACGACACCGAGCCGGACGGGCGGCTTGCCGGCGGGCCGGTGTCTGCCGATCCGGCCGGGCTGGCCTACGTCATCTACACCTCCGGCTCCACCGGCGCCCCGAAGGGTGTCGAGATCGAGCATCGGGCCGCCGTCAACACCCTCGACGACCTGGTCAGCCGGGTCGCCCTCGGCCCCGACGACCGGGTGCTGGCGGTCTCCGCGCTCGACTTCGACCTCTCCGTCTTCGACATCTTCGCGCTGCTCGGCGTGGGCGGCGCGGTGGTGCTGCTGGACGAGGCACGCCGCAGCGAACCCACCGCCTGGCTGCGGGCGGTCGCCGAGCACGGCGTCACGATCTGGAACTCCGTGCCGGCGCTGCTGGACATGGCGCTGGTCACCGCGGCGGCGACCGGGGAGCGGCTGGCCGGTCTGCGGGTCGCGCTGGTCTCCGGCGACTGGGTCGGGCTCGACCTGCGCGAACGCTTAACCGCGGCCGGGGGCGGTCGGCTGATCGCGCTCGGCGGGGCCACCGAGGCGGCGATCTGGTCAAACGCCTACGAGGTGACCGGCGTACCGGCCGACTGGCGCTCCGTCCCGTACGGCTTCCCGCTGCGTAACCAGCGGTTCCGGGTCGTCGACGAACGCGGCCGGGACTGCCCGGACTGGGTCGGCGGCGAGTTGTGGATCGGCGGGACCGGTGTGGCCCGTGGCTACCGCAACGACGCGGAGCGGACCGCCCGGCAGTTCGTCAGCGTCGACGGTGAACGCTGGTACCGCACCGGCGACCAGGGCCGTTACTGGCCCGACGGCACGTTGGAGTTCCTCGGCCGCCGGGACTCCCAGGTCAAACTCGGCGGGCACCGGCTCGAACTGGGCGAGGTCGAGGCGGCGCTGCGGACACATCCCGGTGTCGCCGCCGCGCTCGCCGCGGTCACCGGCCAGGGCGTCGCCCGCCAACTGGTCGCCGGCATCGTGGCGGAACCCACCGCCGGCCCGGTCGACGTCGACGCGGTCGTCGCGGCAGCGGCGCGCCGGCTGCCCGAGTACGCGGTACCGGCGCGGGTCGTGCTCCTCGACGCGCTGCCGCTGACCGGCAACGGCAAGGTGGACCGGGTACGCCTCGGCGAGCTGGTCCGGGCCCCCGGTACCGCACCGGACGAGGGACCGGCGACCGCGCTGGAGAAGGAGTTGGCCGGGCTCTGGGAGCGGCTGCTCGACGTGCGTGGCGTCGGCCGGGACACGAACTTCTTCGCCATCGGTGGCGACAGCATCACCGCCACCCGTCTCGTGGCCGAGCTGCACCGCCGCTTCGGCGTGGAGATCGCGCTGCGCCACCTGATGGACGCCGCCACGGTCGAGCGGCTCGCCGCCGTCGTCGCGCAGCGGTACGACGAGGCCGACATCGAGGACGGCGTGCTGTGACCACGGCAGGCGCCCGGCGCCGGAAGGGATGCGGATGAGCGACGCGCGGACGCTGCTGGCCGATCTCGAGGCGCTCGGCATGCACTTCTGGGAGGAGCAGGGCCAGCTGCGCTTCCGTGGCCCCCGGGGGGTGTTGACCGACGAGCGCAAGGCCCTGCTCACCGCCCACAAGCCGGCCATCCTGGAACTGCTCGCGGGCCCTCCGAGCGGCGTCGCCGCGGACCCGCAGACCCGGCACGATCCGTTCCCGCTGACCGACGTGCAGAGCGCCTACCTGCTGGGACGCGGTGAGGCGTTCGCCTTCGGCGGGGTCGGCTGCCACGGGTACGGCGAGATCTGCTTCGCCGAGCTGGAGCCGCGCCGGCTGGAGACCGCGGTGAACGAGCTGATCGCCCGGCACGACATGCTGCGCGCGGTCGTCGCCGACGACGGTACGCAGCGGGTGCAGGCGGCGGTGCCGCACTATCCGGTCCCGGTGACCGATCTGCGGGACGCGACAGGTGAGCAGGCCGAGGCCGCTGTCGCCGGTATCCGCGCCACCCTCGACCATCGGGTGTACCGGCCCGGGCAGTGGCCGCTGTTCGGCCTGGCGTTGACCCGTACGCCAAGCGGTGACGTGCTGCACCTCTCGATCGACTTCCTGATCTGTGACTTCGCCAGCATCCAGGTGCTGCTCTCGGACCTGTGGCAGCTCTACGTCGGCAAGCGGCTGCCCGAACTGCCGTACACGTTCCGCGACTACCTGCGGCACGACCGGGCGCAGACCGACCCGGCCACCCGGACCCGGGACCGGGACTACTGGCTGGGCCGGATCGACGAGCTGCCGCCGGCACCGGAGCTGCCGCGCGTCTCCACCGGCGACGGCGTACCGCGTTTCCGCCGCTGGGACACGGTGCTCGACCGGGCCGAGACGGCCGCGTTGCGGGCCGCCGCCGGGGCTGCCGGAGTCAGCGTGTCGACTGCCGTGCTGGCCGCGTACACCGAGGTCATCGGGGCGTGGAGCCGGCATCCCCGGTTCAGCGTCACGGTCACCCTGCTCGACCGCAAACCGTACGACCCGCAGGTCGCCCGGCTGGTCGGCGACTTCACCTCGGTCACCCTGCTCGGGGTGGACACCGGCGACGCCGAGGCCAGCTTCGCCGAGCGGGCGGTACGCCTCCAGGCGTCGCTCTGGGCGGACCTGGCGCACCGGACGTTCAGCGGCATCGAGGTGGTCCGCGAACTCGGGCGGCGACGCGGCGCGGCGGGTGCGCTGATGCCGATCGTCTTCACCAGCGCGATCGGGCTCGGCGACCAGGCCGACGCGCTCGGCGGCGAGCTGCGGGCCGGGGTGAGCCAGACCCCGCAGGTCTGGATCGACTGCCAGAACATCGAGCGCGACGGCTGCCTGGCCACCAACTGGGACGTGCGGGAGGGGGTCTTCCCGGACGGCCTGGTCGACGACATGTTCGACGCGTACGTCGCGTTGCTGCGGGCACTGGCGAACGGTGGTGCCGGGGCCGGCTCGGCGTGGTCCGCGCGTTCCCCGGTCGGACTGCCACCGACCCAGGCGGTGGTCCGGGCCCGGGTCAACGACACCGCCGGTCGGCTGCCCGAGGCCCGGCTCACCGACGGTTTCGTGGCGCGGGCGCAGCGCGACCCGCAGCGTACCGCCGTGCTCGTCGGTGGCCGGTCGTACTCGTACGGCGAACTGCTCGACCGGGCCCACCGGGTCGCCGCCGAGCTGCGCCGCCGTGGCCTGGCCACCGGCGACCTGGTGGCGGTCGTCCTGGACCGGGGCATCGACCAGCTCGCCGGGGTGCTCGGCACGCTGCTCGCCGGTGGCGCCTACCTGCCGATCGACACCGGGCAGCCGCAGCCCCGCCGGGCCGCCATCCTCGCCGACGCGGACGCGCGCTGGGTGCTGGCCGACGGGTCGGTGCCAGGCGCCGTGTCCGTCGACGGGCTGCCGGCCGCCAGCCCGGTCACCGTCGAGCCGCCGGTCACCCCGGACTCCGTCGCGTACGTCATCTACACCTCCGGCTCCACCGGCTCGCCGAAGGGCGTGGTGGTCAGCCACCGGGCCGCGTGGAACACCATCGACGACCTAAACGAGCGGTACGCCGTCACCGCCGACGATCGGGTGCTCGCCCTCGCCAGCCTCGGTTTCGACCTCTCCGTCTACGACATCTTCGGGCTGCTCGCGGCGGGCGGTGCGCTCGTCGTACCCGACCCGGAGCGGCACAACGACCCGTCCCACTGGGCCCAGCTATGCGTCGAGCACCGGGTCACGGTCTGGAACTCGGTCCCGGCCCAGCTGCACATGCTCGCGCAGTACCTGCGGTTGCCCGGCGCACTGCTGCCGGCGACGCTGCGCCTGGCCCTGCTCTCCGGCGACTGGATCCCGGTCAACCTGCCGGACGAGGTGCGCGGCCGGCTCCCCGGCCTGCGGGTGGTCGGGCTGGGCGGCGCCACCGAGGCCGCCATCTGGTCGATCGCCCACCCCGACGCCGCCGCGCCGGAGGGCTGGCCGAGCATCCCGTACGGCACTCCGCTGCGTAACCAGACCTTCCACGTGCTCGACGCGGGGTTGCGGGACCGGCCGGACTGGGTGACCGGTGAGCTGTTCATCGGCGGGGCCGGGCTCGCCGAGGGCTACCTGGGCGACCCGGAGCGCACCTCGGCCCGCTTCGTCCACCGGCCCGGCACCGGCGATCGGCTCTACCGCACCGGCGACCTCGGCCGGTACCGGCCGGGCGGGCTGATCGAGTTCCTCGGCCGCGAGGACCAGCAGGTGAAGATCCGTGGCCACCGGATCGAGCTGGCCGAGATCGAGAGCGTACTGACCGACCATCCGGCTGTGGGCGCCGCGGTCGTGGTGCCGGTCGGTGAGCCGCCGTTGGGCCGGCGCCTGGTCGCCGTGGTCGAGCCGGCGACGTCGGCACAGTCCACCGTGGTCGACGTGGTGGACGCCGTCGCGCCGGCCACCGAGGCGGCGGACGCGGTGCTGGCCGACGTGGACCAGGCTGGCTACCTGAGCTACGCCCGGGCGCTGGACGCCGCCGCGCTCGGCGCGATGCTGGACACCCTGCGCGCGGCCGGCCTGTTCCGGGTGGTCGGGCAGCCGCACGAGCTGGCCGAGGTGCTCGCCGAGCTGCGCGCCGCGCCGCGCCACGCGCGGCTGGTCCGGCGCTGGCTGGCCGCCCTGACCGAGAACGGCATCCTGACCGAGACCGCCCTGACCGAGAACGGCATCCTGACCGAGACCGCCCTGACCGAGAACGGCATCCTGACCGAGACCGCGCCGACCCTAGGCGCTGATTTCACCGGGGTCGCGCTGACTGGTGGCGGCGAGGTGGCGACCGCGCCCCGCGCCTGGGCACTGGCCGCGCCACAGCCCGACGGGCTCACCGCGAGCCGCTGGGCCGAGGTCGACCGCCTGGTGCCGGCCGGCGAGGCGCGGCTGGCGGCGTACTTCCGGGCCAGCAACGACCTGCTGCCGCAGCTGCTGCGCGGCGAGGCCGATCCGCTGGCGCTGCTCTTCCCCGGTGGTCGCGCGGACGTGGCGGCGAACCTGTACGAGGAGGCGCTCTTCAACCGCTGGGTCAACCGCGCCGCCGGCCGGATCGTGGCGGCGCTGGCCGACCGGCACCCCGGCCGTCCACTTCGGATCCTGGAGGTCGGTGCCGGTGCCGGCGGCACCACCGCCGCCGTGCTCGCCGCGCTCGGCGACCGGCCGGTGGACTACCTCTACACCGACCTGTCCGGGTACTTCCTCGGGTTGGGCCGACAGCGGTTCGCCGACCGCGCCGGCCTGCGGTTCGCGCTGCTCGACCTGGACACCGACGACCCGGCGAGCTGGCCGTCGGGCCGCTACGACGTGGTGCTCGCCGGTGACGTGCTGCACGCCAGCACCGACGCCGCCCGGGCCACCGCCCGGCTGCGGGAGCTGCTCGCCCCCGGCGGGCAGCTGGTCTTCCTGGAGATGACCCGGGAGCACTACCAGATCATGACGTCCCTGGAGTTCCTGGTCCGGCTGGACGAGGCGGCGGGCGACTTCACCGACGTGCGCCGGGACAGCACCGCCACCTTCCTCACCCAGCGGCAGTGGTCCGAGGTGGTCACCGGGCTCGGCGGCACCATCCGGGCCGTGCTGCCGGCGACCGGCACGCTCCTGCACGAGCTGGGCATGCACCTCTTCGTCGCGGATTTCCCGGGCGGGCGCGCCCAGGTCGACCCGGCCGAGCTGACCGCGCACCTGGCGGCGCGGCTGCCCGGCTACATGGTGCCGGCCGACATCGTGCTCACCGACCGCATCCCGCTCGGCGCCACCGGCAAGGTCGACCGGGCCGCGCTGGCCCGTAGCCACGCCCGGCTCGGCCGGGCAGAGCCGGCGGCCACGCCGGAACCCACCCGCGCTTCGGGCGAGGCGGCCGGGGAGGCCGATCCGATCGCCGCCCTCTGGGCCGAGGTGCTCGAGGTCGAACACGTCGGCCCGGACGACGACTTCTTCACCCTGGGCGGCGACTCGCTGCGCGCGGCGCAACTCGTCGGCCGGATGATCGAGACCGTTCCCGAGCTGGGCTCGGCCTTCTTCGACGAACTGTTGCAGCTGATGATGGAGTCGCGCACCATTCGCGCGTTCCGGGCCGGCCTGGACCGGACCCGGTCCGCCGAGCCGCCACCAGCCGAGGCGCTCGCCCCGGCGACACCGGCCGGGCCGGTGCCTATCGGCGGGGACCAGGCCGCCGCGACCGCGTACGCGCTGGTGCCGACGGAGGGCGACCCGGACGAGACGCTCGTCGCTCGGCTCGCCCGCGACGGTGCCGTGTACGCGCTGGCCCCGGCGGCCGGCCCACCCGGGTACGCGGAGCAGGTCGCCGCCATCGCGGGGCGGCTGAACCTGGTCGGGGTCGGCGCGGGAGCCGTCGACGCGGTGCAAACCGCGCGGTTGGTGCTGGAGAGCGCGGTCACCGCCGAGCGGTTCGACCGGCTGATCCTGGTCGAGCCGGAGGTGGCCGAAGGCACCCCGCTCGACCTCTACAGCGGCGACCTGACGGTCCTCTGCCCGGCCTCGGCGGCGCAGCGGCAGCGTACCTTCTGGGAGGGCGTCTGCCTCGGCGACGTGGACGTCCTCGACCACCCCGCGCCGGCAGCACGATGATCGGCGTGGTCGGCGCCGGTGGCGCGGTCGGCCGGGTGGTCACCGCACGACTCGCCATGGCCGGGCATCAGGTGCGGGCCGGTGCCCGCAAACCCGCCGAACTGGCAGCGGTCCCACCGGGCGGATCGCCGGTCGACCGGGTGCCGGTCGACATCGACGATCCGGCGACCCTGCGCCGGTTCTGCGAAGGCTGTGCGGTGGTGGTGAACTGCGCCGGCCCGGCGGTGCGGATCGGGGCCCGGGTGGCGGCCGCCGCGACCGCGACCGGCGCGGACTACGTCGACGCGGCGGGCGACGCCACGCTGGCGGCGGCGGTCAGCGAGGTCTGCGGCGACCGGCGCGCGGTGCTCTCGGCCGGGCTCAGCCCGGGCCTGTCCGAGCTGCTGCCCCGGTATTTCGCCGGCCGCCTGCCGGTGCCGCCGCGCCGGCTGACCGGCTGGCACGCCAGCCGGGACCGATTCGCCCCCGCTGCGGCGGCCGACTATCTCGCCGCGACCGCCGGAGACTTCGGCGTCGCCGGTGGCGCGTGGCGCGACGGCGCGGTGGTCGCCACCGAAGCCGCCCCGGTCGCCACCGCCCGGGTCCCGTTCGTCCCCGACCCGGTGACCCTCTTCGCGTACCTGCCGGCGGCGGCGGTGCGGATCGCCCACGAGCTGGAGCTGGCGGCGCTGGACTGGTTCAACGGCTTCGCCGGGGAGCACGTGGTGCGGGCGCTGGCGGCCGGTGGCGACCCGGAGGGTGCGGTGCAGCTGCTGCTCCGGGCCGCCGAGCTGGACCTCTTCGGCGGCGAGGCGTACCAGATCCTGGTGCTGCGGGCCGAGGACCGCACCGGCGGCGTCCGGGGCCTGGTCGTGCACGGCCGGGACGCCTCCCGGATCACCGGCGAGGTCGCCGCGTACGCGGCCGAGGTGGTGCTGCGCGGGCAGGTCCCGGCCGGCGTCCAGCACGCCGGCTTCGCGCTCGACCCAGGCGGCACCGTCGACGCGCTGCTCGCGGCGGGGGCGCTGGTTTCGGTCGTGCCGATCGACGGCGACCCGTGTGCCGACGACGCCACCGAGGACGGTGCCCTGTGACCACTCCGGACGCCACCGCCCGCCCCGACAGCGCCACCGCTCGCCCCGACAGCGCCACCGCTCGCCCCGACAGCGCCACCGGTCCGCGCGACAGCGCCGCCGGGGTGACAACCGGTCGGCCGCCGCTGCGGGTGGTGGTGTGCGGGTCGAAGTTCGGGCAGGTCTACCTGGAGGCGTTCGCCCGGGGCCGCTCCGACCTCACCCTGGCCGGCGTGCTCGGCCGGGGCAGCGCGCGGACCCGGGCCTGCGCCGACCGGTACGGCGTACCGGTCTTCACCGACGTGGACCAGATACCGGCGGAGGTGGACGCGGCGTGCGTGGTGGTCCGGGGCGGGTTGCTCGGCGGCCCCGGCGTGCAGCTGGCCCAGCGGCTGATGGCCCGGGGCGTGCACGTGCTCCAGGAGCATCCGCTGCACCACGACGAGTTGGCCGCCTGCCTGCGCCAGGCGCGCCGGGCCGGGGTGGTGTACCGGCTCAACCCCTTCTACACGCACACCGAGCCGGTGCGCCGGTTCCTCGCCGCCGCCCGGGAACTGCTGCGCCACCAGAGCGCCCAGTACGTGGACGCGGCCTGCGGCTTCCAGGTCGCGTACGCGCTGCTGGACATCATCGGCAGCGCGCTCGGTCGGGTCAGCCCGTGGGCGTTCGCGGCGGCACCACCGGTGCCGGAGCCGATCCGGGCGATCGCCACGGCGACCGCGCCGTTCCGGACGCTCGACGGTGTCATCGGCGGCACACCGGTCACCATCCGCGTGCAGAACCAGATGGACCCGGCCGACCCCGACAACTACGCGCACCTGCTGCACCGGGTCACCCTCGGCACCGAGGGCGGCAACCTCACCCTGGTCGGTACGCACGGCCCGGTGATCTGGTCACCGCGACCCGACTTCCCGCACGACGTACGCTCCGAGCAGGCCGCGCCGCACTTCGCCGGCCCGGCGACCGCCCAGACCCACCTGGACCTGCCCAGCGCCGGGGTGATCGGACCGGCCGGCACGCCCAGCTACCACCAGATCTTCCGGCAGACCTGGCCGGACGGGGTCGGGTACGCGCTGGCCGACCTGCGCGCGGCGATCGACGCGGGGGAGAATCCGCTGAGCCGGGGCCAGTACCACCTGACGCTCTGCCAGATGTGGCAGGACATCACCGCAAGGCTGGGGCCGCCGGAGCTGGTGCACGGCACGTCGTCGCAGCCGCTCGGGCCGGACGCGGTGGCCGCGCTGGCCCGGGCGGCGGAGGCGGTGTGATGAGCGCGAACCGGTGGCTGATGCGGTTCGTGCCGCGCCCGGACGTCCCGCTGCGCCTGGTCTGCCTGGCCCACGCGGGCGGCAATGCGGTCTTCTACCGGCAGTGGGCGCACGCGCTGGCACCCGCGGTCGACGTGGTGGCGGTGCAGCTGCCCGGCCGGCTGGACCGCGTCGCCGAGCGGGCCGAAACCGACCTGCTGACTGCCGTCGACGCGATCGGCACCGCGATCCGGGCAGACGGTGCGGGGCCGGTCGCCCTGTTCGGGCACAGCATGGGTGCCCTGCTCGCCTACGAACTGGCCCGTCGACTGCCGGCCGTCGGCAACCCGGTACGTCACCTGATGGTCTCCGGCCACGGCGGCCCCCGCCGGGCGGCACGGCAGCGGCTGCACCAGGCTCCAGCGGCGCAGCTCTGGCAACACGTGACCTCCCTCAACGGCACCGATCCGGCGGTGGTGGAGCATCCGCACCTGCGGGAACTGGTGCTGCCCACCCTGCGCGCCGACTACCGGATGGTGGAGGAGTACGCGTGGCATCCGGGGCCGGCGTTGTCCTGCCCGCTCACCGGTTTCACCGGCACCGAGGACCCGGAGGTGACGCCGGAGGAGATGGCCCGGTGGGCCGAGGAGACCAGCGGCCCGTTCCGGCTGCACCGGTTTCCCGGCG
Organism: Micromonospora sp. PRAS1; assembly: GCF_059553435.1. NCBI lineage: Bacteria > Bacillati > Actinomycetota > Actinomycetes > Micromonosporales > Micromonosporaceae > Micromonospora > Micromonospora sp. PRAS1. Next base: position 64,023 of record NZ_JCANNB010000028.1, on the reverse strand, counting down.
ACCACTTCTACCTGGTGCCGGAACGCGCGGCGGTGCTGGCCGCGGTGACCGCCGCGATCGACGCCGGCGCCCGGTCGGCCGGGATCGGCTAGGGAGGCGACGTGGCCCGGGACCAACCGGCGATGGTGGACCTGCTGCTGCGGGTGCAGGAGTTGGCCGACTACATCGTGCCGTTCGCCATCCGCGCGGTCTGCGAACTGCGCGTGGCCGACCTGCTGGTGGCCGGGCCGAGGCCGGTCGAGGAACTCGCCGCCGAGACCGGGGCGCACGCGCCGACGCTGGCCCGGGTGCTGCGTACGCTGGCCAGCAAGGAGATCTTCGCCGAGCCGCGACCACGGGTGTTCGCCCTGACCCCGGCTGCGGAGCTGTTCCGGGGCGACCATCCGCTGTCGCTGCGCGACGCGTACCCGCTGATGGCGGTTAACTTCGAGGCGTGGGCGCACTTCGAGCACACGATCCGCACCGGGGAACCGGCGTTTCCGCACGTGCACGGCGTCGGGTACTACGAGCACCTGGCCGCCCACCCGCACGACAGCGTCCGGTTCGACCGCATCCAGCGGGCCGGCAACCGGCTGGAGTTGCGGGCGATGTTGCCCGCGTACCCGTGGCGGGAGCTGGCGAGCGTGGTCGACGTCGGCGGCAGCGACGGGGCGTTCCTGGCCGGGTTGCTGCGCCGGCACCGGCGGATGACCGGCACACTTGTGGAGCTGCCGCACGTCGCGCGGTGGGCGCCCGAGGTGTTCGCCGCGGCCGGGGTGGCCGACCGGGCCACGGTGGTGGCGGCCGACTTCTTCGCCGACCTGCCCGCCGGGCACGACGCATACCTGCTCAAGCGTGTGGTCTACGACTGGCCGGACGCGGACGCCGCCCGGTTGCTGGCCACGGTGCGGGCCGCGATGCGGCCGGAGAGCCGGGCCCTGCTGCTCGAACCGGTCGTCGCCGACCGGGCCGACCTGCGGATCAGCAAGACCTACGACCTGCTGAGCCTGGCCATGCTCGGTGGCCGGGCGCGCACCGTCGACGAGCTGACCGAACTCTGCGCCGGCGCGGGGCTGCGGGTCGTCCGCACCGTCGACACCACCATGTTCCCGATCATCGAGGCGGTCCCGTCGTGACGAACACCCCGCCGCCCGGTGCGGCCTTCGCGGTCCGGCTCTGGCTGGCCTGCCTGGCGACCCAGGAACTGCTCACCATGTACCTGGGCGTCCGGCTCGGGCTCTACGCCGAGCTGGCCGAACGCGGTCCGGCCACGGTGGACGAACTCGCCGCCCGCACCGGCTACGCCCACCGCTACCTGCGCGAGTGGCTGGAGCAGCAGGCGGTCGCCGGAATCCTCGGCTGCGACGACGGCCCGGACCGGCGGTACGCGCTCGGACCGGGCCAGCGGGAGGTGCTTATCGAGTCCGACTCGCCACTGTCGCTGGCCGCGATGGCGATCCTCCCGGTCGGCGGCGTCGCCGGGGCGTTGCCCGAGCTGCTGAAGGCGTTCCGCACCGGTGACGGGGTGCCGGACGCCGCCTTCGGCGAGGACTGGCGTACCGGCCACTCCGGAGCGAACCGGGCGTTGTTCCGGCACTCCCTCGTCGGCTGGATCGCCCGACACCTGCCCGAGCTGCACGACCGGTTGCGTAGTACCCCGTCCCGGGTGGCCGACCTGGGCTGCGGCGCGGGCTGGGCGGCGATCGCCCTGGCCACCGCGTATCCGCTCGCCTGGGTGCAGGGCTTCGACGTGGACGAGCCGACGCTCGCGGACGCGACCGAGCACGCCGTGCGGGCCGGCCTGGCCGACCGGGTCACCTTCGAGGCCCGCGACTGCGCCACGCCACCGGAGACGGGCGTCTTCGATCTCGTCTGCGTCTTCGACGCCCTGCACGAACTCGCCGAGCCGGTGGCGGTGCTGGCCAGTGCCGCCGCGATGCGCGCCCCCGGCGGCCAGGTGCTGGTGATGGATGCCAAGGTCGCCGACGAGTTCACCGCCCCGGCCGACGAGGTCGAGCGCTTCCAGTACGCCACAAGCGTGCTGCACTGCCTGCCCGCCTGCCTCAGCGGACCTCGGTCGGCCGGGACGGGCACCGTGATGCGCGCGGACACGGTGCGTGCGTACGCCGCGCAGGCGGGTTTCCACCAGGTGCGGACGCTCGACGTCCCGGACCGCTTCCACCGCTTCTACCTGCTGACCTGATCCGCCGCGCGCGATGCCGGCCAGGATCGGGGTCAGTCGACAGGGGAGGACCGATGCAGTACCGCCGGCTGGGCGACAGCGACCTGATGGTGTCCGAGATCGCGCTGGGTTCCTGGCTCACCTACGGCGACAAGGTGACCGACGAGCACGCCGTCGACTGCGTGCACGCGGCGCTGGACGCCGGGATCACCCTCTTCGACACCGCGAACGTCTACGGCCGGGGCGCCGCCGAGGAACTGCTGGCCCGTGCCTTCACCGGCATCGGGCGGGATCGGTACGTGCTGGCCACGAAGGTCTACATGCCGATGGGGCGCGGCGAACTAGGGCTCTCCGCCGCCCAGGTACGCAAGCAGTGTGACGCCTCGCTGCGCCGGCTCGGCACCGATTACATCGACATCTATCAGTGTCATCGGTTCGACTCGACGACCCCGGTGGCCGAGACGATGGGGGCGCTCACCGAACTGGTCGAGGCCGGCAAGGTGCGGGTGACCGGGTTCAGCGAGTGGACGCCGGAGAACATCGAGGCCGCGCTCGCGGTACCGGACGTGACGCCGTTCCGGTCGAGCCAGCCGCAGTACTCGATGTTGTGGCGCCGGCCGGAGGCGGCGGTGTTCCCGCTCTGCGCGGCGCACGGCATCGGGCAGATCGTCTACTCGCCGCTGGCCCAGGGCGCGCTCAGCGGGAAGTACCGGGCCGGTGAACCGCCTCCGGCGGCCAGCCGTGCCGGCGGCCGGGGCACCGCGTCGGCGATGCGCACGTTCAGCACGGAACCGGTCCGGGCCGCCGTGGACGGGCTGCGCCCGCTGGCCGGTGCGGCCGGCCTGTCGATGCCGCAGCTGGCGCTCGCCTGGGTGCTGCGCCGCAGCGAGGTCGCGGCCGCGATCGTCGGCGCGACCCGGCCGGAGCAGATCTGGCAGAACGTCACAGCCAGCGGCGTCACGCTCGCCCCGGACCTGGTCGCCGAGATCGACGCCGTACTCAAATCGGCGGTCCTCGGATGAGCGCAGTGGAGGAGATCGGTTCATGTACCTCAACGTGCTGAGTCAGTGCACGCCGGTGCCGCTCTTCGACGGCATGTGGCGGGACCCGGGCGACCGCAGCGCCACCGGCTACCGGTCGCTCGAATACTGGACCTGGCTGGCCGGGCGGCTGGAAGCGGCCTGTGTGGACGCGCTCTTCCTCGCCGACATCCACGGCGTCTTCGACGTCTACCGCGACTCGTGGCGGCCGGCCGTGCGGCACGGCGTCCAGGTGCCGGTGGTCGACCCGATGCTTGTGGTCGCGGCGCTGGCCGCGACGACCCGCCGGCTGGGCCTGGCGGTCACCTACTCCACCTCGTACCACGCGCCCTACCAGTGCGCCCGGCTCTTCTCCTCGCTGGATCACCTCACCGACGGGCGGATCGGCTGGAACATCGTCATCTCCGACACCCGGCTCGGGGTACGCGCCGGCCTCTGCGAGTACCTGCCGCACGATGACCGGTACGCCCGCGCGGACGAGTACGTCCACCTGGTCCGGCGGATGTGGGAGGAGAGCTGGTCGGACGGGGCGGTGATACGCGACGCCGAGCGGGACGTCTTCACCGACGACGCCTTGGTCCGGGCGGTCCGCCACGAGGGCACCTACTTCCGGATGGACACCCCGCACTCGTGTGAGCCCTCGCCGCAGCGTACGCCGGTGCTCTACCAGGCCGGGGCCTCAAAGCGGGGCATGGCGTTCGCGGCCCGCCACGCGGAGGTGGTCTTCGTGACCCTGGCCGGGCCGAAGACCGGTGCCGAACAGGTGGAGCGGCTGCGCGGCCTGGCGGTCGCCGCCGGTCGGGAGCGGGACGACATCAGGATCCTGCACGGTACGCCGTTCATCGTGGCGGAGTCGGCCGCGGCGGCCCGGGTCAAGGCGGACGCGTACCAGGAGCTGACCAGCACCGAGGGGCAGTTGGCGAAGTGGTGCCAGTGGTCCCGGGTGGACCTGGACAGTTACCCGCAGGACGCGGACGCCTTCGAGGTGATCGGCGCGGACGGCGGTTCGATCACGGCGTTCCTCAGCCAGCTCGACGGGGACCGTAGCTGGACCGTGGCGGACGTGCGGCGGCTGGTGGCGACGCCGAAACGGCCGCACCGGTACGACCGGCACATGCTCTTCGGTACGCCGGCCCAGATCGCCGACCGGATGGAGGAGTGGATCGAGCGGACCGGGATCGACGGGTTCAACCTCTTCCCGTGCCCGCCCACCGGCGGCATCGACGACCTGTGTGACCTGCTGATGCCGGAGTTGGCCGACCGTGGCCTGGTACGGCGCGCGTACGACCCGGCCGAGCGGACGCTGCGGGAACGCTACTTCGGGGCCGGGCGGGCCCGGCTGCGGTTCGACCCGGCCGCGACGGCGCTGCGCCCGGCGTAACCGGTAATCGACAACTATCATTCGGGTCTGATCGGGACCCGCAGGACGAGAGGGTGGCTGACATGCCGGAGCAGACGAGGGCGTCCCGCCAGGGCGTCGTACCGATGATCAACTATGCGGACGGTCCGGCGGCGATGGACTGGCTCGCGGAGGCCTTCGGCTTCGTTGAGCAGGCCCGCTGGGTCGACGACGGGATGCTCAGCCACGGCGAGATGGTCGCCGGCGACGGTGTGATCATGATGGCCACCGGCACCCGCGAGTACGAGGGCCCCCGCGCGCACCGGGAACACTGCGCCGCCGCGGCCGCCTGGTCCAAGGTGCCGTACACCATCGACGGCGTGCTGGTCTACGTCCCGGACGTCGACGGGCACTGCGCCCGGGCCCGGGAGAAGGGCGCGGTGATCCTCTCCGAGCCGGACGACAGCCCCTGGGGTCGCCAGTACCGCGCCGAAGACCCCGAAGGCCACCGCTGGATGTTCCTCGAGCGCCCCAGCTAGCCCACCTTCCCTCGTTGACCATGAGGTTGACGGCAATAGTCGATCTTCAAACTGCCGCTAACCTCATGATCAATGGGGAAATGGGTGGGGGTGGGGGTGGGTCAGGTGCGGGAGCGGAGTTCGGTGAGGACGTGGTTGGTGATGTCGTCGAGGGTGGTGATGGCGCGTGCCCGCTGTTCGTCCAACGGGTCGAGGTCGTACTGGTCCTCCAGGGTGAAGGCCAGCTCCATGAGCGCGAGCGAGTGATATCCGAGGCTCTCCACAAGTGTCGCGTCGCCGGGGGCGTCCTCGTCCGGCTCGGGCGCGAGTTCCATGACGATCGCGCGGACCGCCGCGCGGATCTGGTCCTCGGTCTGGCCGTCGAGCAGCGTGTCGGATGCTTCGCTCATGTCGTCTCCCTGCCTAGCCGATTGGTGATCAGGAGGTCCCACAGTTCCCGCCGTCGCGGCTTTCCACTGCTGGTCCGGGCGATCGTGCGGGGTCGGGCGCTGATCACCGTCGACCGCGCCCCGTCGGCCAGCCGCCGCAGCTCCCGGTGGGCCACCTCGATCCAGGCCCGCTCCGGCTGCTCCAGCACCACGACCGCGCTCGGTACGCCGTCGCGGGCGCCGAGCAGGGCGGCCAGCCGGTGCCGGGGCACACCGCCGGCGACCAGGGCCGCCTCGACGTCCTCGGCGAAGACCGTCCGCCCGCGTACCTTCAGGCTGTCGCCGAGCCGGCCCAGCACGTAGAGCTGGCCCTGGTGCAGGAAGCCGGCATCGGCGGTGTGCAGTCGTCCGGCCCGGAACCGGGTGCCGCCGGTGGTGCCCGCGTCGGCGGACAGGTCACCGACGGCGCAGAGGTAACCGGTGGCGAGTCCCGGGCTCTCCACCACGATCTCGCCGACCTGGCCGGCGGGTACCGGGTGGCCCTCGGCGTCGGCGATGGTGACCGTCACCCCGTCGAGCGGGCCGCCGCAACCGACGACCGGAAGCCCGTCGGCGGCGTCGGTCAGGCGGACCGTCCGCCCCGGTGCGACGGAGGCGGCGTCGACCCGCACCGAGGACCAGGTCGGGGTCACCCGCGTGCCGGTGACCGCGAGGGTCGCCTCCGCCAGCCCGTACGCCGGCAGCAGTGCCCGGGGGTCGAAGCCGCACCGGCGCAGCCGCCCGGCGAAGGCGGCCAGCAGCTCCGCGTCGACGCGTTCGGCGCCGACGATCAGTGAACGCCAGCCGGTCAGGTCGAGGGCGGCCAACTGTTCGTCGGTGACCCGCCGGAGCAGGTGCGCCAGGCCGAACGCCGGCATCGCGGTGTGTGCGGACCCGTCGCCGCTGAACAGGGAGAGGTAGCGCAGCGGCCGGTGCACGAATTCGCCAGGCGTCATCAGGGTCAGGTCGCTGCCGTCCACGATCGGGGTGAGCAGGCAGCCGACCAGCCCCATGTCGTGGTGTACGGGCAGCCAGGACGCGGTCGCCGTGGTGCCCGACATGCCGAGCCAGGCCCGGATGGCGGCGATGTTCGCGGCGAGTGCGTCGAGCGGAATCCGGACCGCCTTGCGGGTGCCGCCCGAGCCGGATGTGGTCTGCACGAGCCCGCCACCGGTGGCCGGCGGCCGGTCCCAGGACGTGGCGTGCCCGACCAGTTCCGCGCTGTCGCAACAGACCGGACGCGACCGGCCGACACCGGCCGAGCCAGCCGGTGCCGGCGCGGCAGCGGCCACGTCGGAGGAGCCGGCGGGTGCCGGCGCAGCCTGGCCGGCGGAATCCGGACCGGCGGGGGTCAGCGCCGTGGCGACCGCCGCGCGGTGGGCGGGATCGGGCACGACGACGGCGGGCGCGATGGCGTCGAGAGCGGCGCGGAGCCGGTCGGGGTAGTCGTCGGTGCCGGTCAACCGCTGCGGCGGGGCCAGCGGTGCCGGGTACGAGCCGAGCAGCAGCGCACCGAAGAGCACGCCGACGAAGTCGGGGCCACCGGCACTGACCACGGCGACGGTGTCGCCGGGACGGACGCCGACCTCGTGCAGCGCCGCGGCGGCCCGGCGACTCGATCCGGCCAGCTCCGGATAGCCGAGATGTCGCCAGGTGCCGTCGGAAGCCGAAAATCGGATGCCCCGATTGGCGGGAGGGTCGTCCAGCCAGCGCAGCACGCCGGTGCCGGCCATCAACCCTCCGCCGGCTCGGGCAGCTCGCTCGGCGCGCGGGCCACCACCCGGTCGGCGAGGATGAGCAGGTCGATGTCCTTGGCCCGGAGGAAGGTGTCGACCGCCTCGGCGGCGGTGTTGACGATGGGCTCCCCGGCCAGGTTGAGCGAGGTGTTCACCACCGCGGGCACGCCGGTGCGCTGGCGGAAGCGCTCGATCATCGACCAGTAACCCGGGTTGGTGGCCCGGTCGACGTCCTGCGGGCGGGCGGAGCCGTCGACGTGCGTGACTGCCGGGATCACCTGCCGCATCTCCGGCCGGACCTCACCGGCGGCCAGCATGAAGCTGGCCGGGCTGCCGGTCGGCGTGGCGATCAGGTCGCCGATGTGCTCATGCAGCACGCTGGGAGCGACCGGACGCCACATCTCGCGGCCCTTGATCACGTTGAGCCGCTCCAGGGTCCGGCGGTCGCGTGGATCGGCGACCAGGCTGCGCGCACCGAGCGCCCGCTGCCCGATCTCGCCGTTGCCCCGGGCCCAGGCCACCACCCGGCCGTCGGCGACGGCGTCCCCGGCGAGCGCGGCCAGCCTCGGCTCGTCCAGCGCGAGGCTGACCAGGCCGGCCTCGGCCACGGCCGCCCCGGCCTGCGCGGCGGAGATGCCGAGTGACCAGTAGGCGTGGTCGATCGGCTCAGGGGTGAAGACGCCGGCGTCGCGGGCCTCCACGATCGCCGCGCCAAGCGAGACCCCCACGTCGGTGGGGACCGGCGGTACGTAGATCCGGTCGTAGAGACCGCTGCGCAGCAGCCGACCGACCATCGAGCAGTTCATGCCGACGCCACCGGCGAGCACAAGTGTCGAGGCGCCGGTGCGTTCCCGGGCGTAGGTGGCCAGGCCGAGGACGGCATCCTCCAGCGCGGACTGAACCGAGGCGGCGAAGTCCGCGTACGCGATGGCGTCCTCGCCGGCCCGCGAGGCGTACGGGTAGTGGCAGCCGAAGGCGCGCCGGACCGCCTGGTCGTACGCCGCCGGGAAGCCCATCCGGGGAATGCCGGAGGAGGTGCCGGCGTCGGGTGGGGCGTCGGGGAGCAGCAGTTCGTAGCCGTCGGACCGGCCGTGCAGCGGGATGTCGCCGCCGGCCCGGCCATAGGCGGCCAGCCCCATCAGCTTGCCCGCGCCCCACTCGCCCAGACCGGCCCATTTGGACGCGGCAGCGTAGAAGAACCCGAGCGACTGGCTGATCGGCCATTCCCGCAGGATCTCGATGCGCCCGTCGCGGCCGTGCGCGATGGTGGAGCACTGCGACTCGCCGGCCCCGTCGATGACGATGATGGCGGCGTCCGACTCGCCGCTGGGATAGTAGGCGCTGGCGGCGTGGGCCAGGTGGTGCGGCACCCAGGTCAGCGGCGGCAGGGTGAGATCGTCGTCGTGCGGGAAGAGCGTCTTGCGCAGCGCCTCCGGGGTGAGCCGGCGGCTGCGGCCGAGCGGGGTGCGCCGCAGGTCCCAGCCGATGGCGACGGCTTCAAGCGACGCCGCCGTGACGCCTTCGGCGGCGAGCAGTTCGCGGATGGCGTCGGCCGGTGGCTGCCCGAGGGCGTGCTTGCGCCGGGAGACCTTTTCCTGCTCGACGAGGCGGACGAGCCGCCCGTCGCGGAGCAGGGCCGCCGAGGCGTCGTGCAGGTTGATGTTCAGGCCAAGGGTGTAACGCCCGTCCGTACGCACCGTCAACGCACCCCTCGAACGGTTATTGATCGAATTTTGTCGCTACCGATGCTCAGTACGATATAGACAGCGATCAGATTTTTGAAGGCCGGTTCTGCCCGGTCCGGATTCACGCGGGGACGCAGGCGACCGGGACCGCCCGGAAGGCGCGGAAGTTGAACTGGGCCGCCCGTTGCGCCGGTGCCGGCGCTTGCAGGGCCGCGCAGCGCCGGGCCAGCGCGCCGAACACGGCGATCGCCTGGGCCCGGGCCAGCGGGGCACCGAAGCAGTAGAAGCCGCCGCCGCCGAAGCTCACGTGCGGGTTCGGCGTACGCCCGATGTCTATCCGGTCCGGCTCGGCGAACCGCTCCGGATCGCGGTTGGCGCTGCCGAGCATGAGCACCAGGATCCGGCCGGCGCGGATGCTCCGGTCGCCGATGGTCACCGGGTGGTCCGCGACCCGGGTGGTCACCTGGATCGGCGCGTCGAAGCGCAGGAACTCCTCGACCGCGGGCGTGGCGAGCGCCGGTGCCGCCCGCAGCCGGGCGAACTCGTCCGGCCGCTCGGTCAGCGCGGCGATGCCGGTGGCGATCAGGTTGGCGGTGGTGTCGCTGCCCGCGTACAGCAGGGTCAGCACCTGGTCCACGGCCTGGTCGCGGAGCTCCTCCGTGGTGGACAGGGCGGCGAGCCGGGTGAGCAGGTCGTCGGCGGGACGCCGGGCGCGCTCGGCGAGCAGGCCCGCGACGTGCTCCCGCAGCCAGGCCAACGCGGCGTCGGCCGGGGCGTGGTCGGCGCGGCCGAGCATCACCGCGTCACCGAAGACCGACAGCACCGAGACCCGCTCGCGGACCGCCACCCGGTCCGCCGCCGGCACTCCGACCAGCGCGCACAGCACGGCGTGCGCCAGCGGCCGGGCGAGGTCGTCGACGGCGTCTCCGCCACCGTCCAACAGCGGTTCGAGCAACTCGTCGATGAGCCGGTCGACGGTGGGGGCGAGGTTGGCGACGGTGCCCCGGCTGACCGCCTGGGTGAGGGTGCGCCGCAGCTCGGCGCTGCCCCGGGCGATGTCCATCCGGGCGAAGAAGGCGCTCGCCGTGCCGCCGCGTGCGGCCAGCCGGTAATAGTCCTCGGAGATCGCGTACTTGCGCAGTCGGGAGTCGCGCAGCAGCGCGCTGACGTCCGAGTACCGGGTCACCCCGTACTGCTGGGCGCCGAAGCGACAGACCGGCCCGGCCGCGCGCAGCCGCGCATAGCTCGGGTAGGGGTCGCGGATCACCTCCGGATCGGTGCCGTCGAAGCGGGGCGGTAGCGGCGTGAGCGGCGTCGCCATAGAGCGACTATGATCGGCGCCAGTCGATATGGCAAGGGCCGGGATTCTCGACGGCCGGCGGAGGTGAGGCGATGCCCGCATCACCCAGGTTCGTGCTGGTGACCGGTGGCTCGATGGGCGACATCCTGCCGTACCTGGGGCTGGCCATGACCATCCGGGCGCTCGGCGGCGAGGTGCTGCTCGCGGCCAGCCCGGAGGTGGCGGCGCTGGCCCTCGGCGAGCGGGTGCCGTTCGCGCCGCTCGGGGTGGCGGCCACCACGGCGGCCACCGAGGAGGTCCGGCCGAGCCGGGGTCGGCGCGGCTTCCTGGAGCTGACCGAACGCTGGGTGGTGGCGCCGCTGGCGGCGACCACCGCCGAACTGGACGGGATCGTCCGCCCGGGCGACGTGATCGTGGCCCACCCGATCCAGATCGCCGGCGCGCTCGTCGCCGCCGCCCGCCGGCTGCCGTGGCTGACTGTCAGCCCGGCGACCTGGCTCTTTCCGAACTCCGAACGGATGCCGTTGTACCTGCCCCGGCCTTCGCTGGGCCGGGTCGCCAACCGGGCCGCGTGGCGGGCCTTCGGCCGCACCCTGGACCGGCGGTTCCTGCCCCGGGTCCGCGAGGTGGCCGACGCGCTCGGCACCGACCTGCCGGCCGCCTCGTTCCTCGGCCTGTGCCGGTCTCCGACGCGGACCCTGGTGCTGACCTCGCCGTTGTTCTTCGACGGACGTACGCTGCCGCCGTCGGTCTCCGTCGTCGGCCTGGCCGGTTGGGACCAGACCCGGGTGTGGCGCAGCCGTGCCCCGCTCGACCGGTACCTGGACGCGGGCGAGGCGCCGATCGTCTTCCGTGCCCCGCCGCACCTGCCGGCGCAGGGGTTCCGGCAGGTCGCCAGGGAGGTCTGCGAGCGGCTCGGCCGGCGAGGCGTCTACATCGACTTCGCGGCCACCGAGACCGGCGTGGACGGCCCGCTCTACGTCGACAGGTACGTGCCGCTGTCGCTTGTCGCCGCGCGGGCTGCGGTCGGCGTGCACTACGGCGGCATCGGCACCGCGGCGGCGTTCGCCCACGCCGGTCGGCCGGCGGTGGTGATGCCCTCCATCGTGGACCAGTTCGAGACGGCGTCGGTGCTGGCGGCGCTGAACGCCGGGGTGCGCCTGGACTGGCACCGGGTGAACCCGGACCGGCTCACCCAGGCGGTACGCGCGGCGCTGCGGCTGGCCGCGCCCGCCGACGAACTCGGCACCCGGCTGCGTGCCGAGCGGGGGCTGCGGGTGGCCGCCGCGACGATCCTGGCCACGGCGGCCGACGCCGACCTGCCGGTCAGCGCCCGGCGGCCTCCGGCGCGCCCAGTTCCAGCGGCAGGTGGTCGAGACCGCGCAGGATGAAGGTGCTGGACCAGCGTGCCGGACCGGCCGGCGCGAGCCGGGGGAACCGGCTGACCAGGGCGGCGAGCAGCGTCTCGACCTCGATCCGGGCGAGCGCGGCACCGATGCAGTAGTGCGCACCACCGCCGAAGGCCAACGGCCGCCGGGCGGTGACCCGGGCGATGTCGAGCCGGTCCGGCTCCTCGAAGGCGCGCGGGTCCCGGTGCGCGGCACCGATCAGCGCCATCAGTTGGGTGCCCTCCGGCAGCCGGACGCCGCCGATCTCGATGGGCTGGTGGACGACCCGGGCGATCGACTGGATCGGGCTGTCGAAGCGCATCAGCTCCGGCACGGCGCGGGTCACCAGGCCGGGGTCACCCCGCAGGCGGGCGAGCTGCTCGGGCCGGTCGAGCAGGGCACGCAACGCCATCGCGAGCTGGTTGACGGTGTTGTGGTACCCGTTTACGAAGAGGAAGGCGATGTTGGCGACCAGTTCGTCGAAGGCCAACCGGGCGCCGTCGACCTGAGTGCCGAGCAGGGCCGGCAGCATCCGCCCGGTAGGCGTCCGGCGTTGCCGGACCACCAGCCGGCCGATGATGGCGAGGAACTCCCGTTCGGCCGCCCGGGCGGCGGCCGACCGGCCCGGATCGACAAGTTCCTCGGGGTCTCCGTTGGCGGCCAACGCCGGCCCGAGCGCGGCGATCGCCGCCCGGTCGCGTTCCGGCACGCCGAGCAGCTCGCTGATCACCGCCAGGGGCACCGGCAGGGCCAACTCGGTGACCGCGTCGACCGGCCCCGGTGCGCGGGCGGCCAGCTTCGTCATCAGCTCGTCGACGAGGGCGTGGACGCGCGGACGCAGCGCGGCGACGAGACTGCGCGGGAAGGCCGCCGACAGGGCCTGCCGGACCCGGTCGTGCTCGGGCGGGTCGAGCACGCTTATCGGCCGGGCCGCCGACGCGGCGGCGGCCCGCAGGCCGGAGACGGTCCCGGCCGCGCCCGGTCGGGTCGCGGGCGGCCCGTTGCCCACCCGCCGGTCGCCGAGGATCCGGGCCACGTCGTCGTAGCGGGTCAGCGCGTACGTGTCGGGGCCGACCGGCCACAGCCGGTGCTCCTCGCGCACCGCGGCGAGGTGCGGGTACGGGTCGCGGTGGTAGTCAGCACCGGCCACCAGCCGGGCGATCGGCCCGCCTGACGAGCTGTGGACCGGTTGCGTGCCGACCGGCTCGGCGCGGACCATCAGGCGGCCTCGGCTGCCAGCGGGACCCGCCGGTAGCCGCGGAAGATCACCCGCTGGGCCCGTTCCGCGGGCGCGGCCGGCGTCAGCCCGGTGGTACGCGCGGTCAGCTCGGCGAAGAGCGTACGGCAGATGAGCCGGGCCAGCGGGGCGCCCAGGCAGTAGTGCGGCCCGCCGCCGAACCCGAGGTGCTGGTTCGGGCTGCGGGTCGGGTCGACCGTGTCCGGATCGGTGAACTGGTCGGGGTCCCGGTTGCCGGAGCCGAGCACGAGGTGCACGATCCGGCCCCGGCGTACGGTCCGGCCGCCGACCTCGACGGGGGCCCGCACGTACCGGCTGGTGACCTGGATCGGCGCCTCGAAGCGGGCGAACTCCTCGACCGCGCCCGGCACCAGCGCGGGTTCGGCACGTAGCCGGGCCAGCAGCGGGTCCCGTTCGGCGAGGATGGCGCAGCCGTTGGCGACCAGGTTGACAGTGGTCTCGAAGCCGGCGAACCAGAGGAAGACCACGTTGTCGACGAGCATGTCGGTGCTGAGCCAGTCCTCGGTCGCCTGCGCGGCGACCAGCCGCGAGACGAGGTCGTCACGCGGATCGGTGCGCCGCGCCGCGACGACCGGACGGACCACCTCGCGCAGCGCCTCGATGGTGGCGTCGATGCCGGCGCGCTCCTCGGCCGGGATGACCGGGACGAAGGCCCGGCCGAGGTCGAGCACGCGGGCCCGCCACGGCACGGCGTCGCTCGGCGCCACCCCGAGCGCCCGGCAGAGGATCTCCACGACCAGCGGGAACGCCAGGTCATTTAGCGCGTCGAAGTGGCCCAGGGAGAGCACCCGGTCGACGGCCGCGCGTACCTCGCGATCGATCCCGGCGATCAGCGAGCGGTCCCGGGTCGGGCTGAACGCCTGGCCCATCAGCCGGGCGAGGCGGTTGTGGACGGTCCCGTCACGGGTCATTACTATGTGTGAGCGCAGCGTTGCGATCTGGCTGTCGCCGCAGGCGAGATCCTGGTATTCGGGTGGGAACTCGGTGCCGAGACGATCGTCGCGGAGCAGGCGGCTGATGTCGGCGTGCCGCAGCACCACCCACTGGCCGGGGCCGCCACGGCAGATCGGCGCCGCCTCGCGGGCCCGCCGGTACGACTGGTAGGGGTCGGTCAGGGTGAGCGGATCGAAGACGTCGAAGCGGGGCGGTACGCCGACCGGGGCGACATCCATGTTGGTCACTATTGCGTGTCGTTGGTAATCCGGCAAGACTGGCCGGGCGGGCGCGAGCATGATCGGCCTGCGGTCCCCGGCGCGGTCGGGAAGGCGAGGCATGGCGGAGACATTGGTGATCTCGACCCACCTTGATGACGCGGTGCTCTCCATCGGCAAGATGTTGTCCGCACGTCCGGGAGCGGTGGTGCTCACTGTCTTCGCGGGTCGCCCGCCCCGCTTCACCACCACCAAGTACGACCTCGCCAGCGGGTTCATCGAGTCCCGCTCGGCCGTGCACCGCCGACGCGAGGAGGACCGGGCCGCGCTGGACCTGCTCAACGCCCGTCCGCTGCACGCCGACCTGTTGGACCACCAGTACTCGATGCCCTCCACCGACGACGAGGTGGCCGACGTGGTGTGCCGCGCGGTCGACGAGATCCGGCCGGAGACGGTGTACGGGCCGGTGGGTCTCTTCCACCCCGACCATGAGCAGGTCGGCCGGGTCTGGCCGGCGGCGGTCGCCGGTGCCGGCGTGCGGCACCTGATCGCGTACGAGGACCTGCCCTACCGCAACCACCGACCGCGCCGGGCCGCCGCCGCGGTCGAGCGCTTCGCCGCCAGGCACCGGGCCAACGCCGAGCCGGGGTACGCCGACCCGCTGGAGGACGCCCGGCACGAGGGCCGCAAGGCGATCGCGATGCTGGCGTACGCCAGTCAACTGCGCTTCGTGGCGCCGCTGTCCTGCCTGGCCGAGGAGCGGTTGTGGCGGCTGACCACGGATCAGGCCACCAGCCCGGCGGAGGTGCGCTGAGTGGCCACGCCGGTGATCGTCGAGGCGGTCCGCACCCCGATCGGCCGCCGGGGCGGCTGGCTCTCCGGTCTGAAGGCGGTCGAGCTGTTGCGCCTGGTGCAGGTCGAGGTGATCCGGCGGGCCGGCATCGAGCCGTCGGAGATCGGTCAGATTATCGGCGGTTGCGTCACCCAGGCCGGCGAGCAGAGCCTGAACGTCACCCGCAACGCGTGGCTGAGCACCGGGCTGCCCTGGTCCGTGCCGGCCTCCACGGTGGACACCTCCTGCGGCAGCGCCCAGCAGGCCAATCACCTGATCTCCGCGTTGATCGCGGCGGACGTGATCGACGTCGGGATCGCCTGCGGCGTCGAGTCGATGAGCCGGGTGCCGATCGGGGTGAACCTCTACCAGGGGCCCGGCCACTACAAGACCCGCGACTATCCGTGGGACGACCCGCCGAAAAGCCAGTTCGGTGGGGCCGAGCGGATCGCCCGCCGGGAGAGGTTGAGCCGGGCAGACCTGGACGGCTACGGCCTGTTGTCGCAGCGGCGGGCCGCCCGGGCATGGGCGGAGGGGCGCTTCGCCGCCGAGGTGGTACCGGTCGACGTGCGTGGTGGCGACCCGGTCGAGGGAGCGCCTGCCATGGTCGACCGGGACCAGGGCGTACGCGAGAGCACGCCGGAGGGGCTGGCCGCGATCGCCCCGGCCATCCCGGACGGGCTGCACACCGCCGGCACCATCTCGCAGGTCTCCGACGGGGCGGCGGCGGTGCTGTGGATGTCCCGTGACCGGGCGTTGGCGCTCGGGCTGCGTCCCCGGGCGGTCCTGCGCCACCAGGCGGTGGTCGGTGCCGACCCCTACTTCCTGCTCGACGGGCCGATCGAGGCGACCCGTACGGTGCTCGACCGAGCCGGTCTGAAGATCGGCGACATCGACCGGTACGAGATCAACGAGGCGTTCGCCGCGGTCGTGCTGGCCTGGCGCAACGCCTACGATGCCGACCTGGACCGGCTGAACGTCTCCGGTGGCGCGATCTCGCTCGGCCACCCGCTGGGCGCCAGCGGGGCCCGGCTGCTGGTGACCGCGTTGCACGAGTTGGAGCGCACCGACGGCACGTTGGCCCTGGTCGCGATGTGCTGCGGCGGCGCGCTCGGCACGGCGTCCATCCTGGAGCGGTGCTGATGGAGGCGGCGGACTTCTACCGCGACGCGCGGGCCGATCTGGCCGGGCCGCTCGATGGTGTCCGGGTGCTGGACGTGACGACGGTCTGGTCCGGCCCGATGGCCTCCTGCGTGCTGGCTGATCTCGGCGCCGACGTGATCCGGGTGGAGTTGCCCAGCAACCGGGCCGGTCAGCTCGAACCGCTCATCCCGGGCACCGGCCTGTCCTGGTTCGACCAGACGGTGAACCGCAACAAGCGCAGCGTCAGCCTGGACCTGCGTACTCCGGCGGGTCAGGAGGTCTTCCGCGCGCTGGCCGGTACGGCGGACATCGTGGTGGAGAATTTCCAGCCCGGCACGATGGCGCGCTGGGGGATCGGATTCGACCGGCTGCACCGTGACCACCCGGGCCTGATCCTGGTCTCGATCTCCGGTTGGGGCGGCTTCGGCCCGGGTGCCCGGCGGCGCGGGTACGACCCGATCGTGCAGGCCGAGAGCGGCTGGATGGCGCTGAACGGTTCCGCCGACGGGCCGCCGGTGAAGGCACCCACCTTCCTCGCCGACGACCTTGCCGGGCTGCACGGCGCGATCGGCGCGCTGGCGGCGTTGCGGCACCGGGACGCGACCGGGGAGGGCCAGCACGTCGACGTGGCGATGACCGACGCGCTGCTGTTCCAGAGCAACGGTTACCTGACGCTCGCGGCGGCGGGCGCGCCACCGGTGCGGCGCGGCGACGAGACCGAGTTCCTGGTGCCGAGCAACTCGTACGCCTGCCGGGACGGGGCGGTCTACCTGGTGGTGGCGTTCGACCGGCAGTGGCGGGCGCTTGCCGAGTTGATCGGGCGTCCGGAGCTTGCCCGCGCGCCGGGGTTCGCCACCAACCGCGAGCGCCGGGCCCGGCGGGAGCCGGTGAACGCGCTGCTCGCGCAGTGGTGTGCCACCCGGGACACCGCGCAGGTGCTGGCCGACCTGGACCGGATCGGCATCGCCGCGGGGCGGGTGCGGTCGCTCGCCGAGGTTGCCACGGACGAGCAGGTCCGGGCGCGCGGGATGCTGGCCGCCACGGAGCTTTCCGACGGCAACGTGGCGGAGTTGACCGGCCCGGTGGCCAAGTTCGGCCGGACGCCGACCGGGGTGCGGCATGGTGCGGCCGTCCGTGGTGAGCACACCGACGAGCTTCTCGCGGCGGTCGGCTACGACGACGATGCGCGGGCGAAGCTGCGGGCCGACGGGGTGATCTGAACGCGCCGTCCGGCCCCTGGGCGGCGCGGCGAGGCGGAAGGGGGGTGGCGGCGCCGATGTGGGTACGTGTCGATGTCGACCGCTGCGAGAGCAACGGGGTCTGCGCTGCGCTCGCGCCGACGCTGTTCGACCTGGACGACGAGGACCAGTTGCGGATTCTCGTGCCCCGACCGGAGCCGTCCCAGTGGGCTGCGGCGGAGGCGGCGGCCCGGTCCTGTCCGAAGGCGGCGATCTCGCTCATCGATTGAGAAACGGCCACCTCGCCCTTGCCTGCCCGGGCCGCATCAATCAAGATATGCACATCTGTGAATCTTGGTCGCGGGGCTGATCCTGGGGGGACGATGTGACAGACTCGCCCATCGTTCTCGTCACGGGGGTGTCCCGCGGGATCGGCCGGGCCGTCGCGCTCCGGCTCGCGGCCTCCGGCCACGCCGTCGCCGGCTGCTTCAGCGCCTGGTCGGAGGCGGCCGAGCAGACCGACGCGGCCGTGCGGGCGCTGGGCGTGCCGACCTACTTCGCGCCCTGCGACGTGGCCGACACCGTCGCCGTCGACGAGTTCGTCCGGGCGGCGGAACAGAAACTCGGCCCGCTCACCGGCCTGGTCAGCAACGCCGGCCTGACCCGGGACGCGCCGCTGGTGCTGACCGCACCCGAGGACTGGCACCTGGTGCAGGCCACCAACCTGACCGGCACCTGGAACGTGTGCCGGTCCGTCGGGTTCCGGTTCATGAAGCGCCGGGCCGGTTCCATCGTGACCATCTCGTCGGTCGCCGGGATCCACGGCAACGTCGGCCAGACGGCGTACGCGGCCGCCAAGGCCGGCATCATCGGGCTGAGCCGGTCACTCGCCAAGGAGGTCGGCGGGCACGGCATCCGGGTCAACGTGGTCGCGCCGGGATTCATCGAGACCGACATGACCGACGCCCTCGACGAGTCGCTGCGCAGCCGGGCGCTCGGGCAGATCACGCTGCGGCGCTTCGGTCGACCCGACGAGGTGGCGGCGATGGTGGAGTTCCTGCTCTCCGACGCCTCGGCCTACGTCACAGGTCAGGTCTTCCAGGTCGACGGGGGCATCTCACTGTGACCGTGGGAAGCGTGGCCACCTGGGTTCCGGTGCCCGCACCGGGGCATGCCGCCCCGGCCCGGGCGGTCGACCGGATCAGCGTCGACCCGCCGGCCCCGGCGGGTGCGTCCTCACCGGTGCTCTCGATCCGTGGGGTGTTCACTGTTCCGCCCGGGGAGCCGCTGCTGCGGGGGCACTTTCCCGGCCTGCCGGTCTGGCCCGGGGTGCTCATGGTGGAAGGGCTGGAGCAGACCGTACGCGCCGCGCTCGCCCACGCCGGCCGGCCCGACGTCGACCTGTGCGCCGTCACCTCGGCCCGGTTCCTGCGCCCGGCCCGTCCCGGCGACGAGATCGTCTTCGACGTCGAGCTGCGTCGGATCGCCGCCGGCTGGCGGGCCCGGGCCGAGTTGACGCTCGGCGAGGCGCCCTGCGCCCGGCTGCGCGCCGACTTCGCCGAGCGGGACGGCTGACATGCTCGACCTGCCCGCGATCCGCCGGATCCTGCCCCAGCGTCATCCGCTGCTGCTGATCGACCGGGTGCTGGAGTTGGAACCGGGGCGACGGATCACCGCGGTCAAGGCGATCAGCCTGGCCGAGACCTGCTACGCGGCGATCGCCGACGAGGCGCCGCCGCAGGCGTACGCGTACCCGGTCTCGCTGGCGGTCGAGTCGATCGGGCAGGCCGCGGCGCTGCTCTTCATGGCGGCGGCCGACCGGGTGCTGGCGGCGGACGAGATGTTCGTGCTGGGCGGCATCCGCGACTACCGCGTCCAGGGCCGGGCGTACCCCGGCGACGTGCTGCGGCACGAGGTCGTGCTCGACCACGTGGTCGCCGACACCGTCTTCGCGGCCGGTCAGACGTGGGTCGGCGATCGCCGGATCGCCACCGCGGCCTCGCTCGTCGCGGCGGTCCGTCCCCGTGCGCTGCTGCCGTCCGAACCCGTGCCATGACCGACAACTGTCCGCCCCTGGAGGAGCTGCCGTGACCGACCTTGCCTATCCAATGGACGACCTGCGTGAACTCGTCGCCGAGGTGCTGGAGCTGGAGCCGGAGGAGCTGACCGACACCGGCGACTTCATGGACGAGTACGACGCGGACTCGCTGCGGGCGATCGAGATCCTCGCCCGGCTGGAGAAGCGGTACAAGGTGGAGATCCCCCAGTCCGAGCTGCCCAAGTTGCGGAACCTGACCCTGGTCCGGGACGCGCTGCTGCGGCACGGCCAAGGGTCATGACCCTGCGTCGGGTGCTGGTGACCGGCCTCGGCCCGGTCTCCAGCATCGGCATCGGCGCGCGGCCGTTCGCCGCCGGGCTGCGCGCCGGCCGGTCCGGGATCTCCCCGATCGGCAGCTTCGACGCCGACGGCTTTCCGCACCGGCACGCCGGTGAGGTGCCCGACTTCGACCCCGGCGCGCTGCTGCGTACCCTCGATGTCGGCCAGTGGGGACGGTCGAGCCTCTTCGCGGCGGCTGCGGCGCGGCTCGCCGTCACCGACGCCGACCTGGACCCGGCGGCGATCGACGCGGACCGGGCCGGCGCGGCCATCGGCACCACAAGCGGCGAGTCGGTGGCGATGGAGCAGCTGACCGCGCAGCGGGTGACCGGCGGGTTCGCCGCCATGGACGCCACCGCGCTGCGCCAGCTGCCGGCGGGCCGGCTGGCCCACGCGGTAAGCGCCGAACTCGGCCTGCGCGGCGAGTCCGTCACCATCGCCACCGCCTGCTCGGCGAGCAACTACGCGATCGGGTACGCCTACGACCTGATCGCCACCGGCGAGGCGGACGTCATGCTGGCCGGCGGTGCCGACTCGGTGTGCCGGTGGGCGCACGCCGGCTTCTACCGGCTCGGCGCGCTCGCCGAGCGGGAGTGCCGCCCCTTCGACCGGGACCGCAGCGGCATCCTGACCGGCGAGGGCGGGGCGGTGCTGCTGCTGGAGAGCGCCGAGCACGCCGCGGCGCGCGGGGCGCGCGGCTACGCGGAGGTACGCGGCTACGGGCACAACTGCGACGCCGCCCACCCGGTCGCGCCCGAGCGGTCGAGCATCGCCGAGTGCATCCGCACCGCGCACCGCAACGCGGCGGTCAGCGCGGACGAGGTCGACTACGTCTGCGCGCACGGGACCGGCACGCAGGCCAACGACGCCGTGGAGATCGCCGCCCTGCGGGACGTCTTCGACGGCCGGCCGCCACCGGTCAGTTCGGTCAAGTCGATGATCGGGCACACCATGGGTGCCGCCAGCGGGTTCGGCGCGATCGCCAGCGTGCTCGCCATCGAACAGGGCTTCCTGCCGCCGACGATCAACCTCGCCCAGCCCGACCAGAGCCTCGGCGACGTCGACTTCGTGGCGAACGAGGCCCGCCCGGCGAAGATCAGGGTGGCCCAGAACAACGGCTTCGCGTTCGGCGGCAACAACGCGATCGTCGTCTTCGGCACGGCGGCATGACCCCGCTCGCGATCGTCGGCACCGGCGCCGTGCACCCGGACGGGGTCGGCGCGGCGCTGCTGCCGACCACGGCCGAGCCGGCCGGCGACGACCTCACCGGTGCGCCGGTGGCGAGCTTCGCCGGTGAGCCGCTGCCGCCCGCCGTGCACCGGTTCGCGGCCGACTTCGACGTACGCGAGCTGCTCGGCCGCAAGGGCACCAGCTTCTACGACCGGGCCACCGCGATGGCGGTGGTGGCCTGCGGCGAGGCGCTGCGCTCGGCCGGGATCGCCACCGGGCCCGACGGCGACGGGCGCACCGGCGTGGTGCTCGGCACCACGCTCGGCAGCTTCCGGTCCACAAGCGACTACAGCCGGGAGACCCTGGTCCAGGAGAAGCCCTACCTGGTCAACCCGGTGTTGTTTCCGAACACGGTGATGAACTGCGCGGCCGGCCAGGTCGCCATCCGCTACCGGCTGCGCGGGGTCAACTCCACAGTGGCGACCGGCCCGCTGGCGATGGTGTCGGCGCTGCGGTACGCGCACACCACAATCGTGCGGGGCGCCGCCGACGTCCTGCTCGCCGGGGCGGTGGAGGAGTTCAGCGCGCACCGGGCCTGGTGGGTGCACCGGCGCCACGGCGGCCCGACCGGCGAGGGCGCGGCGGTGTTCGCGGTGCGCGCCGACGCGCCCGGTCTGGACCGCGACGCCGAGATCCTCGGGCTCGCCACCGGCTTCGCGCCCGATCCGGCCGACGCGCTGGCCGGCTGCGTACGGCGGGTGCTCGGCCAGGCGGCCCGGTCCCCGGCCGAGGTGACGGCGGTCATTCTCGGCGACGTCGACGCGACCGCCGACGCCACCACCGCCGCGCTGCTCGGCCACCATCCGGAACGGATCTGGGCCGGGCACTGGTGGGGCGAGTGCGACGCGGCGGCGGGCGCGCTCGGGTTGGCCGTCTTCCTCGCCCAGGTACGCGCCGGCGTCCTGCCGGACGGCGCGCTGGGACTGCTCACCGCGACGAGTCCGGACGGCGCGGCCGGGGCGACCCTGGTGCGGGGGTGGGCGCGTGGTGCCGACGGTGCCTGACCGGGCCGCGCCAAGCCTGATCGTGGCGAGTGTCGTGCGTACCTGCCTCGGCGACGGCGCGGCGACGTTCACCGCGCTGCTGGCCGGCGCCGACGGCCGAGCCCCGCTGCGGTCGGCCGACCCGGCGAAGGTGAACGTGGCCCACGGCTACCACCTGCCCGGCGAACCGGTGCGCCGGTTCGCCGCGAGCGACTGGCTCGCCGGCTGCGTCAGCCGGGCGGTACGCGCGGCCCGGCTCGACCCCACCCGGCAGCGCGTCGTCGCCGTGGTCGGCACCGGCCTGCGGGAGCTGGCCGCCGTAGAGGAGTTCGCGCTGACCGGGCAGCCGGTGTCGGCGGAGCGGCTGCACTTCGGCCCGGTGCTGCGGGCCGTGGTACCGGGCATCGCCGAGGTGATCACGCTTGTCAACGCGTGCAGCGCCGGCCTGCACGCGCTCGCGTTGGGGCAGGACCTGCTGGCCGCCGGTGACGCGGACGCCGTCGTGGTGGCCGCCGTGGACGGGATGACCCAGTCGATGCTGGCGATGATCGGCCGGGTCGTTGACGAACCCACCGACCGGGTCCGCCCTTTCGACGAGCACCGCCGTGGGGTGCTGCTCGGCGAGGGCGCGGCGGCCCTGGTACTGCTGCCCGACCCCGCCACCGGTTCGGGTGCGCGGGCGGCCACCGGCTCGGATGTGCCGGCCGCCGCCACCGGCTCGGGTCAGCGGATCGCTGGTCCGGGGGGTCCCGCCGGCACCGGTTCGGGTGTGCGGGAGACCGGGCCGGTGCCGTTGGGGCGACTGCTCGCCACCGGCCTGTCCTGCGACGCCCGGCACGAGACCGCGCCGGACGTGGCGGGCATCAGCCGGGCGATCCGCGACGGCCAGGCCCGGGCCGGCGTCGACCCGGCCGACGTGGACCTGGTGGTGGCGCACGGCACCGGCACCGCGCTCAACGACCCGGCCGAGTGCGAGGCGCTGCGCCGGGTCAACCTCGCCGCCGGGGGAGATCCGCTGGTCACCGCCGTGAAGGGCGCGCTCGGCCACACCTCCGGGACGGCCGGTCTGGTCAACGTGGACGTGGCGCTGCGCGCGCTGAGCACCGGTACGGTGCCGCCTATCGTCGGCCTGGACGTCCCGCTCGCCGCCGGGAAGGAGCTGCGCTTCGTCACCTCGGCGCGGGTGGCCCGGCCCCGGCTGGCCCAGGTGCACGCCTTCGGCTTCGGCGGCGTGAACGCCGTGTCGATCATCGCGGGGTGCGGATGAGCCGGATCGTCGCGTGGAGTCTGCATCTGCCCGGCGAGCGTCCGGTGACCGGGCTCGCCGAAGGCCGTACGCTCGTCGACGGCCCTGCGCTCGGGCTGGGTGGCGCGGTCCCGCCGGAGCGGGCGCGTGACCTGCTGGGCCGCAAGGGGCTGCTCTACAAGGAACCGGCGACGCTGCTGGCGCTCTGCGCCGTGCACCGGGCCCTCGGGCTGCCGCCCGGGCACCGGCCGACGGTCGAGGTCGACCCGGGCGTTGCCGTCGTCGCCTGCGGCAACCTCGGCAACCTGGCGACGGTCGCGGAGGTGACCCGCACGGTCGCCGCCGAGGGCGGCCGGGCGGTAAGCCCGCTGGCCGCGCCGAACGCCTCCAGCAACGTCGTGGCCAGCACGGTCGCGCTCTGGTTCGGCTTCGGTGGACCGAACCTGATGATCTGCACCGGGGCCACCGCCGGCCTCGACGGGCTGGCGATGGCGGCGCTGCTGCTGCGCGGCGGCCGGGCCCGGCGGGTGGTGGTCGTCGGCGCGGAACCGGAGGACGAGGTGGCCGGCGCGATCCACGCCGCCGGCGACTACGGCCATCCGCTGCGGGCCGGCGCGGCCTGCCTCATCCTCGAACCCGACCAGCCCAGCCAGTCCGAACAGCCTGGCCAAGCCGACCAACCCGGTCAACCCAGCCAACCCGATCCGCCTGGCCGACCCGACCCGCTTGACCCGGCCCGCGACCAGCGTGGGGTGCGGCTCGACGTGCTGGCCACCGGTGCCGACTGGCCACGGGCACCGGAGCTGGTCATCGGTCCCGACGGCTGGGACCCGGCCGTCCACTGGGGTGACGGTCACGGCGGGCAGGGCGTGATCTCGGTGGCGCTCGCCGTCGAACTGCTGGCCGGCGCGGGGCCGACCCAGCCGGCCGGGATCGGGGTCGCCTGCGGCCCGGCCGCCGGGCCGGTGCGGCGGGCGCTGGTCCGCCCGGCGAGCGATGGCGGCGGCCGTGGCTGACAAGCGCCGCGCGCCGCAGGTGCTCAACGAGGGCGCGCCGGGTGGTGCGCTTGTCGTGCTCGCGCACGGCCTGGAGGACGGCTGGCGCAACTGGCGACCGCTGGCTCGCCGGCTCGATCCCGCCTGGCGGCTGGTCGCGCTCGACCTGCCCTGGCGGGCCGGCAACGACTACCGGTGGCGGCACGAGGCGCTCTCCGCCCGGTGGTTACGCCAGCACCTGGACCACCTCGACCGCGCCCCCGACCTGGTGATCGCGCACTCCTACGGCGCGACCGCCGCGCTGGACCTGGCGGCCCGGGGCGAACTGGTCACCGGTGGGCTGGTGCTGCTCTGCCCGCTGTTCCGGCCGGTCACCGATCCGGTGGACTGGGCGGTGGTGGAGCGGTCCCGGGTCAGCTTCGACCGACACCTGCGGGCGGCCGTACGGGTGTCGATCGGGCCGCGTGCCGACCGGCTGGAGCCGGAACTGCTCGACGCGATGATCGACGTGGTGGCCGACCGGATCGGCCCCGCAGGTTTCCTGGCCGCGCTGGACCAGTTCGTTGCCAGCTCCTATCTGGACCTGCCGGCCATCGCGGCACCGGCGCTCTTCCTGATCGGGGGCGCGGATCCGACGCTGGTCCGCCAGACGCCGCAGGTGCTGGCCGAGCGGATGCCCGGCGCCCGGGTGCTGGTCGACGAGAGCTACGACCATTTCTGTCACGTCCGGCGGGCCGACGCGGTGGCCGGCGAGATCGGCCGGTTCGTGACCGATTTCGCGGTGCTGCCACCGGCCCGGACCGGGGCGGGGAGGGGGAGGCCATGACCACGACCATGCCGGAGCGCACCAGCCTGTCGATGCGGCCCGGGTACGAGGGCGCGAACATCCGGACCTGGGTCGGTTTCAAGCACTTCATGTACCTGGCCGAGGCGGCGGTGTTGCAGTGGTTCCGCGATCGGGACCTGGGGCCGCACCGGCTGCTGCACGAGCACGGGCTCGGCTGGGAAGTGATCGACTCGTCCGTGCAACTGCCCGCTGTGCTGGAGGTCGACGACGAGGTCCGGGCCGAGGTGACCCGGCTCGGCGGGCGCAGGTTCTCGGTCGTACTCACCACCGAACGCGACGGCGGCACCGTGACCGTGCTGCGCGGCAAGCTCACCGTGGCGCTGGTCCCCGAGGCGATCGGGGTGGCCACGGCACCGGTGCCGGAGGCGTACCGGGGGCTGCGGGTGGACTCCTTCGCCGAGGCGGTCACCCCGGCACCGGAGCCCGGGCCGGAGGACTTCCGGTGGAGCTGGCGGGTGCCGTACTTCTACTGCCACTTCACCGACCGGTTGCAGCACTCCGGCTACGTCCGGGCGCTTGAGGAGGTGGTGGACCGGTTCCTCGCCGACCGGGACATCTCCGTCGGCCGGTTGCTGGTCGAGCGGTCCTGGATCCCGGTGGTGTCCCGGGCCCGGGTACGCCAGCTCGCGCCGGTGCACATGGAGGAGACGCTGCACACCACGCTTACCGTCGGTGACGTGCTGCGGGACACCATGTTCGAGGCCCGGATGGACTGTTACGTGCTGCGCGACGGGCAGCCGGTGCACACCGCCACCGCCACGATCCTGCACGGCTACGCGATAAGCGCCGGCCCGCAGGCGGGGTCGCTGGCCAACCTCGGCGAGATCGCCGACGTGCTCACCGGCCGGAGCGGGTCGTGAAACGCCGGCCCCGGATCTACTTCTCGTTCCGCAGCCCGTACAGCTGGCTGACCGTGCACCGGCTCCGCGCGGACGCGCCGCAGCTCTGCGCCGAACTCGAATGGATCCCGTACTTCGATCCGGACCACACCACCTCCGCCCTGCTCGACGACCGGGACGCCGCCTTCCACTACGTGCAGATGAGCCGGGCCAAGCACCGCTACATCCTGATGGACACCAAACGCCTCGCCGGCGACCTCGGCATCCCGATGGCCTGGCCGATCGACCGGGATCCGTGGTGGGACCTGCCGCACCTGGCCTGGCTGCTGGCCCGGCGGCTGGGTCGGGCCGACCCGTTCTACGACGAGTTGACCGCGGCCCGCTGGGGGCGGGGCGAGAACATCTGTGACCCGGAGGTGGTCCGGGCCGCGGCGGCCCGGGCCGGCGTCGACCCGGAACTCGCCGCGCACGCGCCGGACGACCCCGAGATCCGCGCGGAGGGGGTGGCCGGTCTGGTCACCGCCTACGAGGACGACATCTTCGGTGTGCCCTACCTGAAGCTGGGGCCGCACCGGTTCTGGGGATACGACCGGCTGGACGCGTTCCTGCGGGTGTGGCAGGAGAGCACCGGCCGGGCCGACCCGGCACGAGAGGGCAAGGAGATCCGATGAGTGACGACCCGTACGCCGCCGCCGTGGCGGTCACCCCGGAGCCCGCCGCCGAGGAACCGCCGGCCCCGCTCGAGCTCTGGGACGACCCCGAGTTCGGCTACGACACCGACACCGCCGGCGGATGTGGCTGATGACCGAGGGCACCCGGGCCCGGCGCGGCCCCGCCGACGAGCGCCTGCACCGCAAGCGGCAACTCGCCGCCACGCTGCGCATCTTCGCGCGGCTCGGCTTCGACGAGGGCGCGGGCGGGCACGTCACCGCCCGCGACCCGGAGCAGCCCGACCATTTCTGGATCAACCCGTTCGGGTTGCACTTCGGCCTGGTCAGCGCCAGTGACCTGCTGCTCGTGGACGCGGCCGGCGCGGTGGTGGAGGCGGGTCGGTCGCGGCACCGCACGGTCAACCCGGCCGGGTACGCGATCCACTCGCACATCCACTCGGCCCGCCCGGACGTGGTGGCCGCCGCGCACACCCACTCGATCCACGGTCGCGCCTGGTCGACCACGGGCCGGCTGCTCGACCCGATCACCCAGGACGCCTGCGCGTTCTACCAGGACCATGCGCTCTACGACGCGTACGGTGGCGTGGCCGACGCGGAGGAGGGCAAACGGATCGCAGCGGCGCTCGGCACCCGGCGCGCGGTCATCCTGCGCAACCACGGGCTGCTCACGGTGGGCGCCTCGGTCGGCGAGGCGGCGTGGTGGTTCATCAGCATGGAACGCTGCTGCCAGGTGCAGTTGCTGGCCGAGGCGGTCGGGCCGCCGGTCCTCATCGGCCACACCGAGGCGCTGGGCACCCACGCCACCATCGGTACGCCGGGCCTGGGCCGGATCAACTTCCGACCGATGTACGACGAGATCGTGCACCGGCAACCCGACCTGCTGGATTGAGCGGGGGCGGGCGATGGCGCAGTACCTGACCTCGATCGTGGCCGCCCGGCCGGACGGCGAGGCGCTGGTGGGCCTGGGCGGTACGCGGACCTGGCGGTGCCTGGATGGGCGGGTGAACCGCTGGGTGCACCTGCTGCGCGGGCTCGGGCTGGGTCGGGGCGACCCGGTGGCGATGCTCATCGGCAACCGGGTGGAGACGTTCGAGGCGATCCTGGCCTGCCTGCACGCCGGGCTGGTGATCGTACCGGTGAACTGGCACCTGACCCCGGCCGAGGCGGCGGCGATCGTCGCGGACGCCGGGTGCGCGGCGGTGCTCGCCGAGCCGGCCACGGCGGAGTTGGCGGCGGCCTGCGTGGCGGCCCTGCCCGAACCCGCCGGGGTACGGGTCCGGCTGGTCACCGGCGAGCGTGACCGGTCGGGGCTGCGGGCGGTGGAGCCGCTGCTGGCCGAGACCGGTGACTCCGAGCCGGACGACCAGCTCTCCGGCTCGATCATGATGTACACGTCGGGCAGCACCGGCCAGCCGCGCGGCGTACGCAACAACCTCTTCGTCGAGGGTGCCTCGCCGCGCCGCCTGGCCCGGCTGCTGGACTACGCGGCAAGCGTCCTGCGGGTGCCGGGCGACGGTGCGTCGGTGCTCCAGGTCGGTCCCTGGTACCACTCCTCGCAGCTGTACTTCGCGCTGATGCCGCTGCTGCGCGGCTGCCGGCTGCTGCTGCACGAGCGCTTCGACGCGGCGGCGGTGCTCGCCACCCTCGCCGCCGAGCGGGTGGTGGCCTGCCACCTGGTGCCGACGCAGCTGATCCGGCTGCTCGGGCTGCCACCGGAGGTCCGCGACGCCTTCCGGGCCGACCGGCTCAACGTGGTGTGGCACGGCGGTGGGCCCTGCCCGCCGCAGGTCAAGCGGGCGATGATTGACTGGTGGGGGCCGATCCTGCTGGAGTACTACGGCGCCACCGAGGGCGGGGTGGCCTCGCTTATCGACAGCACCGAATGGCTTGCCCGGCCGGGCAGCGTGGGCCGGGCCGCGCCCTACACCGAGCTGCTGGTGGTCGACGACGACGGCCGTCCCGTGCCGGCCGGGGTGACCGGCCGGGTGTTCCTGCGCCGGGCGGCCGGTCGCGGCTTCGAGTACCACCGGGCACCGGAGGCCACCGCCCGCGCCCACCTCGACCCGGGCACCTTCACCTACGGCGAGCTGGGCCACCTCGACGAGGACGGCTATCTCTACCTGGTCGGGCGGGCGAAGGACCGGATCGTCTCCGGTGGCGTCAACATCTATCCGGCCGAGATCGAGGCGGTGCTGCTGCGGCACCCGTGGGTGCTGGACGCGGCGGTGATCGGGGTGCCCGACCCGGAGTTCGCCGAACGTCCACTGGCGCTCGTGGAGCCGCATCCGACCGCCGGGGCGGGCGACGACCTGGCGACCGTGCTTGAGGCGCACTGCCGGCGGCACCTCGCCGGGTTCAAGGTGCCGCGTGCGTACCGGGTGGTGACCGCCCTGCCCCGGGACGCCAGCGGCAAGCTGCGCAAGGCCGAGCTGCGGCGACGCTGGGGAAGCCGATGACCGGTCAGGTGGCGTTGGCGGACCCGTCGACGTACGGGCGCGCGGTGCCGTACGCGGAGTTCGCCCGGCTGCGCCGGGAGGCGCCGGTCAGCTGGGTCGAGGAGCCCGAGCGGCTGCGGTACAGCTCGGCCGGGCTGGTCCGCGAGCGGGGCCCTGGCTACTGGGCGGTGACCACGCACGCGGCGGTGAACACGGTGTCCCGGGAACCCGGGATCTTCTCGTCCGGCGAGCGCGGCGCGTTCCTGGTCGACCCGCGGACCAGGGCCGATCTGGAGTTCACCCGGCAACTGCTGATCAACATGGACGCACCGCAGCACACCCGGATCCGCCGGGTCGTGTCCTCGGTGTTCACCCCGCGGGCGGTGGCCCGGCTGCGCGACAGCATCGCCGCCCACGCCGCCACTGTCGTCGCCGACGTGCGGGCCAGGGGCAGCTTCGACGCCGTCACCGACCTGGCCGCGGAGCTGCCGCTGCTGGTCCTCGCCGACCTGCTCGGCGTGCCGCGCGCCGACCGGCACCTGTTCCACAGGTGGAGCAACAACCTGGTCGGCTTCGACGATCCCGAGTACGGCGGCGCCGACGTCGACGCGTACCGCCGGACGTTCTTCGAGGCGTTCCAGTACGCGCTGCGCATCGCCGACGACCGGCGCAACCAGCCACGCGACGATCTGGCGAGCCGGCTGGCGGGCGATGGCGGCCTCACCGACCGGCAGTTCTGCCAGTTCTGGCTGCTGCTCATCGTGGCCGGTAACGAAACCACCCGGCACCTGATCGGCGGCAGTCTCCGGGCGCTTGTCGAACATCCGGCGCAACGCGACCGGCTGATCGCCGAGCCGCGCCTGATCGGTACCGCCGTCGACGAACTGGTCCGCTATGTCTCGCCGGTGATGCAGTTTCGGCGTACCGCCACCCGTGACGTCGAGCTGGCCGGGGCGTCCATCCGGGCCGGCGACAAGGTGGTGCTCTACTACGTCTCGGCGAATCGGGACGAGACGGTCTTCGAGCACCCCGATCGGTTGGACCTGGCCCGTACGCCCAACCCGCACCTCGGCTTCGGCATCGGCTCGCACTTCTGCCTCGGCGCGCACCTGGCCCGGTTGGAGCTGACCCTGCTGCTGGAGGCGCTCGGGCCGCACCTGGCCACGCTGGCGCAGACCGGGCCGGTGGTGCGGCTGGAGTCCGCCTTCGTCAACGGTGCCAAGTCGATGCCCTGCCGGATCTGAGCCACACCGCCGCCACCCGACTGGTCAGGGGAAGCCGCCCAGCACCGCGACGAGAGCCACCCACCGATGATCAGGTTCAGCACGCACGAGGGGGGAGCATACCCAGTATGCATACGTGCCGGCCAGTGCCAGGTGTGTGCAGTTGTCCCGTATGGGTACATCGTTCCCCAAGCGACAGCGGTGGTTGAGGTGCACCGGCCGGACGGCCGGTCGGCCACCCTTGCGGAAGGAGCACGATGATGTCGATGCGTAACTGGATCGCCGGAGCCGGCCTGGTGGCGTTGGCCGTTTCGACGGGTGCCTGCGGCGGCACCTCCTCGGAGGACGTGGCCTCCGACCTGACCGGCACGCCGACCAGCGCAGCGACCTCCGCCGCACCCACCGAGTCCGCCCCGGCCACCCCGACGGCGAACTCGCCGGTGCTCTCCGGCGACCGGCAGGTGACCATCACCCTGGTCGACGGCTTCGAGGGCGGCCTGTCGCTTACCGACGAGGGACGACTGGGCCTGGTGGACGGCGACGAGGGCCGGCAACTCTTCGTGCCGACGCCGCTGGGCGGGCAGGAGTTCCTGGTCAAGTCGTACCGGGGTGCCGGTGGCGGACCGGGCACGGGTGAGGCGGTCTGCTGGCAGGTGCAGAACCCGGGCAACAGCCAGCCGTTGGTCGTGCAGGGCGCTGACTGCGACGAGAACGAGGCGCGCCAGCGGTTCACCATCGCACCGGTCGAGGGCGCCGAAGAGGCGTTCGTGATCAGCAACAGCTCGGCGTACCTCTTCAACTCCTCGAACTCCGGTCTGATCCTGGAGGAGTTGGGCGACTCCGATCCGATGAGCAGCTTCCGCTTCAACGACAACGGACCGGCACCCGAGCAGAGCTGATCCGGCAGCAGGCGTCCCGCATGCCGACGCCTAGTGTGGACGCGCGACGCCGTTCTGGTAGGCCCAGACCACCGTCTGCAACCGGTCGCGTGCGCCGATCTTCGCCATCGCGCGCCCCAGGTGCGACTTGACCGTGCTGGTCTCGATGAAGAGTTCGGTGCCGATCTCGACGTTGGAGAGCCCTCGGGCGAGCAGGCCGATGATCTCGACTTCCCGCGCGGTCAACTGGTGCGCCGCCGCGGCGTCGGTCCGTGGTGCGGGTCTGCGCCGCGCGAACTCCGAGATCACCCGTCGGGTCACGGCCTGGTCGACCAGGCCCTCGCCACTGGCGAGTCGCCGCACCGCGTCGATCAGCTCCTCGGGTTCGCAGTCCTTGAGGATGAAGCCGCTGGCACCGGATTCGAGCGCGCCGAAGACGTACTCGTCGAGGTCGAAGGTCGTCACCACCAGGACCGCCGGTGGCGACTCGGCCGCCTCCGCGACGATCCGGCGGGTCGCGGTCAGGCCGTCGCCACCGGGCATCCGGACGTCCATGCAGATCACCTCCGGCCGCAACCGGCGGGCCAGGTCGACCGCCGCGGTGCCGCTGGACGCCTCTGCCACGACCTCGATGTCGCCCGCCTGCTCCAGGATGACGCGGAAGCCGGCCCGTACCACCGCCTGATCGTCAACGAGCATCACCCTGATCATCCGCCGCTCTCCTCCTTGGCCGCCGTCGCGACTCGATTGTCGTCCCGGGTCGGCAGCCGTACGCTCACCGACCAGCCGCCCTCTGGCGTCGGGCCGGCGGTGAACCGCGCGCCGATCAGCTGGGCCCGCTCCCGCATGCCCACCAGCCCCACCCCGCTGCCGCCGGCCGGCGGCCCCGGGCGTCCCGGCGCCGGGCCGTTGACCACCTCAAGCAGGATCTCGCGGGGCAGGAAGCGGAGTTCCACCCGCACCGGTGTGCCCGGTGCGTGCTGGCGGGCGTTGGAGAGCGACTCCTGCACCATCCGGTAGAGCGCGACGTCGGCGATCGGCGGGACCTCGCGCTGCTCCCCGTCCCGGATCAGCTCGACCGGGCCGGCGAGCCCGTGCGCGGTCCGTACCAACTCGTCGAGCATGGCCAGCCCGGGCACCGGCACCGTACCGTCGCCGCCGTCCCCGGGCCGGCCGCGCAGCACGCCCACTACCAGTCGCAGGTTGTCGAGGGTCTCCTTGCCCTGCGCCCGGATCCAGGCCACCCCGGCCTGCGCGGCTGACGGATCACGGTCGATCAGCCGTTGCACCGCCGAGGCCTGCACGATCATCCCGGAGAGGTGGTGGGCGGCCACGTCGTGCAGCTCCCGGGCCATCCGGGACCGCTCGGCCCCGATCGCGGCCTGCACCTTGGCCTGCTGCGCCGCGATCGCCTCCTCGGCGCGCTGCCGCATCAGCTCCAGGTTCCGCCGCCGGGTGGCGACGTAATTGCCGATGAAGGTGGCGCCGACGTAGACCAGGACCGCGGCGGTGGAGTGGCCGACGGTCGTGAAGAGCAGTTCGGCACCGGCCGGGCCGGTGGCGACCAGCGCGGCGGGGGTACCTGCCACGCCGGTGACGACCAGCGCCCCCGACGTCTCCACCGCCACCGCCGCCCCGGCGGCCAGCAGCGCCGGCCGGAGCGGCAGCAGCGACCCGACGCTGTAGGCCGCGACGAAGGGCGCGACGCCACGGATCGTCACGTCCGGCAGGGAGCCGGCGATGACGACCAGCTGGACGCCGACGACGAGCGCGAGGCAGAGCAGCGGACGGACCCGACGCAGGCAGAGCAGCATCGCCTGTACGCAGGCGACGGCGATGACCAGCCAGGCCCGCACCGGCTCGAAGTAGAGCCCCTCCGCCGAGGCCAAGCCCCAGAACAGCAGTGCCAACAGAAGGAAGGTGAGGACGGTGAGGACCGTCGCGAGCAGGCAGTCGCGGGCGAACCGTCCGGTGATCCCGAGTCGGCTGAGCCGTTCGTCGAGCCACCACGTCGACCGGGGCACATCGGGTTCGGCCGTGGCGCCGGTGTCGTCCCTCATGTCATCAGCTTCCTTGCTCCGGATCGTTCCGGGTCAGGCGGGTCGGCCCGGTCAGTAGGAGATGCTCGGGGCCAGCAGCCGGAACTCGACGGCGAACCAGCCGGCCCCGACGAGTGCGAGCAGGACCAGGCCGCTGCCGACGACCCGGGACCAGCCGACCCGACGGCGTACGTCGTCGACCAGCCGGACGGCGGCGGGCAGCACGCCGAGCAGCCCGATCAGTTGCAGCACCTGCACGGTACGCAGGACGCCACCCGGTACGTCGGTCAGACTCATGATGGTGATGATGCTCAGCACCCAGCCGAGCAGTGCCAGCACGGTGGCGCCGACGGCGACGCGACTGAGGATCCGGGCGGTACGACCGGCCCGGTCCCGCCCGGGGTGACCGAGGCGACGGCGGACGATCGCGGCGACCGGCCACACCAGGATGGTGAGCAGGAGCACGAGAGTCGATCCGGCAATCACCGGGACGGCAACCGCCGAGCTGCGCGCGGGCTCGACCGGCAGCAGCGTGATCACGGGGTCGAGAGCGATCGCGTCGACGCTGTCGTCGGTCACCCGCATCGCCACCGTGCGCTGCCCGCCGACCTCGCGCCACACCCACGGCGCGACCTCCTCGTAAAGGGCCGGGCTGTCGGAGAGCGGCGCGGGCTGGAACAGCAACCGGTTCCCGTCGGCAACGCTGATCTCGGTCCGGCCGACCAGGCCGATCACGGTCAGGAAGTTGCTGTGCATGCCCCGGGAACTCTCGTACGTGCCGGCGGCCAGCGCGGCGTGCTCGGCGGTGGTTGCCGGGTCGACGGTGCTGGCGGTGGGGGCGCTGCGGGCGGGGTAGTAGCGGTCGGCGAAACCGTCGAGCACCGCCTGGCGCAGCTTGATGCTGTCCAGCCCACCGTTGCCGTTGCTGTTCAGCGAGATGAAGATGCCGGCCCGCTCGTCGGGGTAGATCTGTAGATGGGAGTGGAAGTAGAGGGTGTCGCCGCCGTGTCCGACGATGCGCCGGCCGTTGCGGCTCTCGTCGAAGAAGCCGAGCGCCATCCGGGGGCCGTCGGCGAGCGTGCCGAGCGAGGTGGCGTCGAGCGCCGGGCGCTGCATCAGCTCGCGGGTGGCCGGATCGAGCAGCGGTTCGGCACCCACCGGTTCGCCCAACTGGGCGAGCATGAACCGGGCCATGTCGGTGGCCGGGGCACTCAGCGCGCCGGCCGGGGGAGTGCCGACGATCTCGAAGGGACCGGCCGGCGAGGCGGCGTTGTCGTACCCGTTCGACATTCGGTCGGCCAGTGGCGCGGGCAGCGGCTGTTCGAAGCTCGACGAGGTCATGCCGGCGCGGGCCAGGACGTTGGCGGCGACGTACTCCTCGAAGCGGACGCCGCTGACGTGCTCCACGAGATAGCCCGCCAGCGCGTAGCCGTAGTTCGAGTACGCGGGCACCGTCCCCGGCTGGTAGATCTGCTCCGGCGGGTCGGTCATCAGGGCCTTGCGCAGGTCGACGCGGTTGCCTTCGGCAGCGATCAGGCCGGCGATCCGCTCCTCGAAGCCGGGGGTGTGCGTCAGCAGGTGACGCAGGGTGATCGGCTGCTCGTAGCGGCGGGGCAGGGTGAAGTCCAGGTAATCCTCGATGTTCCGGTCGAGGTCGAGGTCGCCGCGCTGGACGAGCTGCATCACGGCGGTGGCGGTGAAGAGCTTGGCGACCGAACCCACCCGGAACAGGTGTCGATCGGGGTCGACCGGCACCGCGCCGGTGCCACCGTCACCGGTGTCGGCGTGGCCGTACCCCCGGGCGGTGAGAATCTCACCGTCGTCCACGACAGCGACCGTGGCTCCGGCGATGCCGGTGCGTTGCAGCGCGGCCGGCAGCAGCCCGTCGAGCCAGGCGTTGACGTCGGCGGCGTTCAGGGCCGCCGGGTCGGTCGGCGTACCCGGTGCGGGTGGATTGGCGACGATCGGTGCCGGGCGCGGCTGCGCCGACATGCCGCAGCCGGCGACGGCGAAGACGATGGCGATCGCCGTGGTCAGGGCCGCGCCAAGCCGGACGCGGCGTGACCCGGACCGGGGCGCGATCGGTCGGGATGCATGGTGGGAAGACATGAGCCAAGCCTGCGGAAATCGCCGCCCCACGCCATCTGCCCCGAGACCGCATTCGACTTACGACCTGAGTCGCAATCTCCCGGGCCCGGAGGTGCTCAGGAGCTGGGTGGTTCGAGGTCGGCCTTGAGGGCGGCGAGCATGCCGACGGCCCGGTCGGCGTACTCGCCGATCCAGCGGTCGTGGATGTGTTTGATCGGCAGCGGGTCGAGGTGATTCCACCGCTCCCGGCCCTTGCGCTGGGCGATGACCAGCCCGGCCGCGTCGAGCACCCGTAGGTGCTGCATCACCGTGCAGCGGTCCAGTTCCGGGAAGCGGTCGCACAGGTCGCCGGTGGTGCGGGGCTGGTCCTTCAACAGGTCGAGGATCCGCCGTCGGGTGGGTGAGGCCAGCGCCTTGAACACGCCGTCCTCGTCGATCGGCTCGGCGTTTGCGGGGCGGTTATGTCGGGCTGACATGTTATAACCATATAACACGTCAGCGCCACGGGAGGAGATCAACATGGACCTGCGGTTCAAGGTCGCCGGACGGATCAGCCGGCCGGTAAACGAGGTGTTCGAGGCGGTCGTCGACCCGGACCAGCTCTCGAAGTACTTCACCACCGGCGGGGCCAAGGGTCGGCTCGCCACCGGCGCCACCGTCACCTGGGACTTCGCCGACTTCCCCGGGGCGTTTCCGGTCGAGGTGGTCGAGGTCGAGCAGGACCGACGGATCGTGCTGCGCTGGGAGGCCGCCGACGGTCCGCAGTCGACCACCGACGAGCCGGTCGCCGGCTCGGCCTACTTCACCACCGTCACCTTGGAGTTCGAGTCGCTGGAGGGCGACCGCACCCTGGTCACCATCGCCGAGGAGGGCTGGCGTCCGACCCCCGAGGGCCAGCGCGCCTCCTACGGCAACTGCGAAGGTTGGACCAACATGCTCTGCTGCATGAAGGCATGGCTGGAACACGGCATCACGCTGCGCACCGGCTTCTACGTCTGAGCGCGGCGGCGGGCCGGGGCGTCGGCCGGAGCGGCGTCGACCCGGGAGCGTGGCGTGACGATGTGCTGCAACCGGTCCAGTCGGTCGAGCACGTCGAACATCATGATCCGCAGTGCGGCGGTGTCCGCGTTCCGGTCCGGGGTCAGCCGGCCGAAGGTGGCCCCGTAGTAGAGCGCGGAGAGCACGGCGGGGGTGACCACGTCGGTGACGCCCACGGCCCGCAGCACCCCGCCGACGCTGCCCTCGTCGGCGAGCAGTCCGAGCAGCAGGTGGCTGCCGGTGATCGCGGCGGCGCCGTGCTCGGCGGCCTGGGTGGCGGCGACGTTGAGCGTCGCGCGGGCGTCGCCGCTCAACGTCGGCGTCGGGGCACCGGAAGGCTGCCGCGAGACCCGGGCCCGGCTCGGTCGGCGGCCGACCGTCGCGTCGATCGCGGCCTGGATCGACGCGGCCGGGAAGCCGAGCAGTTCGACGGCGTTGAGCACCAGGCTCTCGCCCTCGTCGAGGAACGCCTGGAGGATGTCGATCGGCTCGACGGTCGCCGCGCGACGCGCCGCGGCGACCTCGTAGGACTGGCGCAGGATCGCCGCGACGTGGTGGTTGGGTGGCGGTGCCAGCTCGACGGGCTCGGGTAGAGCCAGTTCGGCGACCGCATCGTGGGCGGCCCGGTCCGCCCCTTCGAGCGCCTGGGTCAGCGCGGTCTGGCAGATCCGCGAGACCGGCAGCCTCGCTTCGCGTACCCGATCGGCAAGGGCGTCGGGCAGGTAGACGTTTATTTTCGGCACGAATCTGGTCCTGTCACGGTCCGTCGGCGGCTGGGGCGCAGGTCACACGACCTGCGGTCTTGATCGCCTCTAAATCCTAGGGGCATACTAGGGTTATGCCAACGCTGCTGACCGCCCGCCGCGCGGTCGACTACTGCCGCACGGGCAGCGCGCTCTGTCCCAGCCGCTGACCCGGCTGCCCGCCGCAGCCGGCTGCTCGACGCGGCACCTCATTCGGACCGTCGCGTTCACTCCGGCCCCCTGACGGCCGTCATCTCCCGGCGCGATCCGGCGCACCCACCCGCCGCGCCGGTCCCCGGTCATCCGCCGTTCACCACGCGGTGGTCCGCGTTCTCGAACCCGGTACGCGGACCACCGTCGTACCGGCACGCCCATCCACGAAGACAAGGCTGCGACGCCATGACCCAGCACATCCCCGCACCCTCCGCGCTGCGTGGCGCGCCATTCGGTGCCGACGAACTGGCCGCCGCGCGGAGCGATCTCACCTCCGGCATCAACCGCATCTTCGCCGCCTCGGCGATGTCCGCCAGCGGACACGGGAACATCAGCGTCCGGCTGCCCGGACACGACAACCTGCTCGCCATAAACGCGGGCGACCTGCTGCGCCCGTGGCCGGCCGGGGACCTCCGCGTCGGCGTACCGGCGCTGCGTACCGTCAACGACGAGGTGGTCGTGGTCGACCTCGACGGCGAGGTGCGCTTCGGCGAGCCGAGCCCGTCGGTGGCCGCCATCCTGAAGATGCACGTCGGCGTCTACCGCACCCGCCCGGACGTCAACGCGGTAATCCACACCCACTCGCCCTACGCCACCAGCTACGCCCTCGCCTCGGTAAGCCTGCCGGCCCGCTACGAGGCGCTGCTTGTGCACGGCCAGGCGGTCGACATCCCGGTCGCCCCATGGGCACCGCGCGGCACGGCCGAGGCAGTCCGCGCCATCGCCGAGACCTACCGGGCACACCCGCAGACGTACGGCGTCCTGCTCGGCAACCACGGCCTGCTCGTGGCCGGGGACGACGCCAAGCACGCCGCGAGCCTGGTCGTGGCGATCGAGGAGGCGGCGGCGTCGAGCATCGGCGCGCTCGCCCTGGGCGGCCCGGTGCCCTTCCCCGAGCACGTCAAAGACCTCGACCTGCGCCTGCGCTTCTGACCGAACCGAACCCCCTTTCCACGACACCAGAATCGAGATCGATAATGTTCCGCTCGACCCCGACCATCCGGCACGTCCCCGGCACACCCGCGTTCCGTCGCGGCGCGGCCGGCCTGCTCGCCGCCGCGCTGCTGAGCACGACCCTCGCCGCCTGCAACAGCGCGGACGACTCCGCCGAGGCGGCCGGCTCGGACGACGGGCTGACCAAGATCACGCTGGCCTCGTCACCACTCGGCCACCTCGCCCCGATCTACCTCGCCCAGGACAACGGCATCTTCGCCAAGCACGGCCTGGAGGTCGAGGTGGACACCGAGACCTCAGACCTGACCTCGGTACCGTCGGTGCTGGCGCGCAAGGTGGACTTCGCCACCGGTGACCTCACCACGCTGATCGTGGCCCGCGCCCAGGGGCTGGACGTGAAGGCGGTGGTTCCGGCGTCCGCCTCGACAGGCAAGGCCGGCGAGGACTACGGCGCGCTGGTGGTGGCCGGCGACTCCGGGATCACCAGCCCGAAGCAACTCGAAGGCAGGACCGTCGCGGTCAACATCCTCACCAACATCGCCGCGGCCGCCGCCCGCGAGGCGGTACGCGCCGACGGCGGGAACTCGGATTCGGTGAAGCTCGTGGAGATCCCCTTCCCGCAGGTGCCGGCCGCCATCAGCGAGGGGCGAGTCGACGGCGCCTGGGTGGTCGAACCGTTCCTGTCGGCGGCGAAGGCGCAGGGCGCGGTGCCGATCGGCTGGGGCTTCACCGACCTCGCCGCGGACCTCACCGTCTCCGCCTGGTACACCTCCGGTGCGCTCGTCGAGCAGAAGCCGGAGGTGGTGACGGCCTTCCGGGACGCGATCCGGGAGGCGTTCGCCTACGCCCGCGAGCACGAGGCCGAGGTCCGGGCCAAGATCCCCACCTTCACCCAGATCACCCCGGAGGTGGCCAACAAGATCACCATCACCGGTTGGCGGGACGAGGTGAGTCGGCAGGCCGCCGAGAAGCTGGCCGGGTACGCGCAACGGGACGGCCTGATCGACACGGCGCCGAACCTCGACGAGCTGATCCTGCCGTGACCTCCGGCAGCCGCACGCCAGCCCCCGCCCGGGGGCTGGCCGGCGGCCCGATCGCGAACCGCCGGCTCCTCGGTGTGGTCGGGCTGCTGGTCACGGCGGTGGCGTACGAGGGGGTGACCCGGGCGTTCTTCTCGCCGCTGCACGTACCACCGCTCTCCGCCATCGTGCCGGAAGCCCTGCACCTGCTCACCGAGGCCCGGTTCTGGGCCGCGACCGGCCGGACCCTGCTGGCCGCGGCGGTCGGCCTGGTGCTCGCGGTGGTCGCGGGAATCGTCGTCGGCTTCGCCATCGGCTCCGTGCCGTGGCTGTTGCGGGTGACCTCGTCCACCCTGGACTTCCTGCGTCCGGTCCCGTCGATCGTGCTGATCCCGGTGCTGGTCCTGGTGCTGGACGTCGGGCAGATCACCGTCCTGCTCGTCGCCGTCTCCTGCTTCTGGATCGTGCTGTTCCAGGTGCTCTACGGGCTGCGCGACGTGGACCAGGTCGCGGTGGACACCGCCCGCAGCATCCGGCTCGGCCGCCTGGCCCGGATCGTGCACGTCACCTGGCCGACCGTGCTGCCCTACCTCGGCACCGCGCTGCGGCTGATCGTCTCCGTGGCGCTGGCCCTGGCCATCACCGGTGGTCTGGTCATGGGGGCCGCCGGCCTCGGCGAGCTGATCTGGACCAGCCAGGAGTCCGGCGAGTCCACAGGCATGTACGCCCTGGTGCTGCTGACCGGTGGCGTGGGGATCGCCCTCGACCTGGCCGCCCGGCTGGCCGAGCGGCGGCTGCTGCACTGGCACGTGGCGACCCGGCGGGAGGTGACGGCCGGATGAAGGCAACAGTCGTCGCCGGCCTGCTCCGCAGCAGCTCAGCGGTCGGCCTCGCCCTGGGCCTGCCGGTGGCGCTCTTCGCCCTCTGGTGGGTGGTCAGCGCGGACAGCACAAGCATCTTCCTGCCGCCGCTGCGGCGCATCGTCGAGGCGTTCGGTCAGGTGTGGCTCTCCGACGTCTTCGTCCGCGACGTCCTGCCCAGCCTGCGGCGACTCGCCACAGGCTACGCGGCGGCGCTGGTGGTCGGGGTCGGCGTCGGGTACGTGATCGGCCGCTGGGCGGTGGTACGCGCCCTGACCAGCCCGATCCTCGCCTTCTTCCGGGTGCTGCCGGCACCGGTGATGATCCCGGTGCTGCTGGTCGCGGTCGGCATCGGCGACGCCACCAAGCTGATCGTCATCGCGTTGGGTGCGGTCTGGCCCATCCTGCTCAACACCGCCGACGGCGTACGCGGCGTGGACGACGTCCAACTGGAGACCGCTGCCGCGTACCGGCTGCCGGGCTGGATCCGGCACGGCCTGATCCTGCGCGCGGCGACGCCGCAGGTCTTCGCCGGTGCCCGTCAGGCGCTTGGCATCTCGCTCATCGTCATGGTGGTCAGCGAGATGCTGATGAGCACCGACGGGCTGGGCTTCACCGTCATCCGGTTCCAGCGGACCTTCGCGATCCCGCAGATGTGGAGCGGCGTGCTGCTGCTCGGCCTGCTCGGCTTCGGTCTCGCGAAACTCTTCGAACTCATCGAGCGGCGCGCCCTGAGGTGGCATCGAGGAGCCACCGGACGAGAGGAGACATGGTGACAGCCGAGCCCGACGACGCCCTGCTGCGGATCGTCGACCTGGGGAAGTCGTACCGGTCCCGGGAACGCACCGTGGACGCGCTGGCCGGGATCAGCCTGGCGGTCCGCGACGGCGAGTTCGTCGCGGTCGTCGGCCCGTCCGGCTGCGGCAAGACCACGCTGCTGAAGATCGTGGCCGGGCTGCTGCCCGCCTCGACCGGGGAGGTGTTCCTGGCCGGGCGACGGGTGACCGAGCCACCGGCCGACCTCGGCGTGGTCTTCCAGGAGTACGGCCGCAGCCTCTACGCCTGGAAGACGGTCCGGCAGAACGTCGAGCTGCCGCTGCGGCACGGCCGCACCGGGCGCGCCGAACGTCGGGAACTGGTCGCGGAGGCACTCGATGCCGTCGGCCTGGCGCAGGCGGCCGACGCGTACCCGTGGCAGCTCTCCGGCGGCATGCAGCAACGGGTCGCCATCGCCCGGGCCATCGCGTACCGGCCGAGGCTGCTGTTGATGGACGAACCGTTCTCGGCGGTCGACGCCCAGACCCGTGGTGACCTGGAGGATCTGCTGGCCACCCTCTGGCAGCGGTACGCGATGACCGTCCTGTTCGTCACCCACGACATCGACGAGGCGGTCTACCTCGGCCAGCGGGTCGTCGTCCTCGGCGCGGCACCGACCGGGGTCGTCGCCCAGTTCCCGATCGACCTGCCGGCCGAGCGCGACCAGCTCGGCACCCGCTCCTCGGCCCGCTTCGGCGAGCTGCGCGCCCAGGTCTACGCGCAGGTCCGCCGCACCCCCGAACCCACCGCCCCGCAACTGCAAGAGGTGAACTCGTGAGCCAGCATCCGCAGGACAGCGCCCCACGCTGGCAGGACACCGGTGGCGGCGAAGGTCCGCTCTGGTCCTTCCACGTCGGCGAGGTAGAGGTCTTCCCGATCCGCGAGGTCGACTACTTCCCGGTACCGACCGACTTCTTCCCGCAACTGGAGACCGAGTCCTG
The DNA here is from genome assembly GCF_059553435.1 of Micromonospora sp. PRAS1. Classification (NCBI taxonomy): domain Bacteria; kingdom Bacillati; phylum Actinomycetota; class Actinomycetes; order Micromonosporales; family Micromonosporaceae; genus Micromonospora; species Micromonospora sp. PRAS1. The sequence goes on along the minus strand of NZ_JCANNB010000028.1, from coordinate 22,431 downwards.
GACCGAGGGCGCGTTCTACACGACCGAACCGTTCACCCGCGACGGTCGGATCGTGCTCAACCAGGAGGCCCACCTGCTGAAGACGAAGGACCGGCTGATCCTGGTCGACGCCGGTGGCGGCAACGGCAAGCCGCGCAATGGTGGAGTGTTCGACCGCGCCGACCGGCCCTTCCTGGAACAGTTCGCGCGGGCCGGGGTCGCGCTCGACGACATCGACACGGTGGTCTTCACCCACCTGCACGTCGACCACGTCGGCTTCGCCACCAGCTCGGACGGGGCCGGCGGCTGGGTGCCGACCTTCCCCAACGCCCGCTACCTGGTGGTCCGGGAGGAGTTCGACTGGTGGACCGGCCCCGAGGGGGCGGTGGCGCTGCGGCGTACCGGGGACTACATCGCGGACAGCATCCTGCCGCTGCGCGATGCCGGCGTACTCGACCTGGTTGCCGCCGACCACGTGCTCGCACCGGAGATCCACCTGGTGCCGGCGTTCGGGCACACTCCCGGCAACGTCTACCTGGTGGTCGAGTCGGCCGGCCAGCGCGCGCCCTTCGCCGGGGACATGCTGCACCACGGAGTGCAGTTGGAACGGCCGGAGTGGAGCATCCGCTACTGCGTGCTGCCCGGCGACTCGGCCGACCAGCGGCGTCGCCTGCTGGAACGGGCCGCCGACTCCGGTGACCTGCTGGTGCCGGCCCACTTCCCGTTCCCGGCCGCCGGCTACGTGCGGCGGGCCGAGCGCGGCTTCACGTACACCTTCATCGAGGTCTGATGCCGCCGCTCTACATCGCCGACTTCCACACCCACTACGCCTGTCCGGCCTACCCGGCGCTGGCGCCGCGCAACACCGCACCCGAGCTGGCGGAACGGTGGCGCGGGCTGGCCCGCCGGATCGCCGACCTGGACGGTCTGCTCGCCGAGACCGGCCGGCACGGCATCGACCTGCGGGTGCTCAGCGCGCCGCCGGCCCTGGTGACCCCGCACGGCGAGCGCACCCGACCGGCCGACCTGCGGCGGCTCAACGACCACCTCGCCGAGGCGGTCGCCGGCACGCCGGACCGGCTGCGGGGCCTGGCCACCATCGACGCCTTCGCCGGTGACGAGGCCGCCGACGAGGCGGTACGCGCGGTCCGGGAGCTGGGGTTGTCCGGGCTGGTCGTGGACTGCGCGACGGAGGGGCAACTGCTGGGCGCGAAGGCCGCCCGCCCCACCCTGACCGTGGCGGCGGAACTCGGCGTACCGGTCTTCGCGCACCCGGTCAGCCCCGACCTGTTGACCCGGTCCTTCGCCGGTCTCGGCCGGTACGGCACCTCGCTGGCCCGGGGCACCGTCAACGCCGCCGCGCTGCTGTCGCTGCTTGCCGACGGCGTCCTGGCCGAGCTGCCGGACCTGCACGTCGTGTTCCCGATGCTCGGGGTGGCCGGTCTGGCGTTGGCCGCCGCGACCGACCAGGGGGAGATCATCACGGCCTCGGCTCCGGCGGGACAGCGGGCCCACGTCTACCTCGACACGATGAGCTTCACGCCGGCCGCGATCAGCTTCGCCACCGACCTGCTCGGTGCCGACCACGTGCTCGTCGGCGGAGACTGGCCGATCGCCGTACGCGAGACCAGCCGCGAGCGGGTCGAGACGACACTGGCGCGGGCCGGGCTGAACGAGGCGGAGAGCCACCTGGTCGCCGGGGCCAACGCGCTGCGGCTGCTCGGCGCCCCGGCGGCCGTTGGCGGGTGAAAGCCGCGACCGGCTACCTGCGTGGGGTACGCAGGTAGCCGGTCACCACGGCGACGATCTCCCCGGTCAGCTCCGGCTCGCTGATCGGGTCGGGCTGCTGGCTGACGAACCGGTGCACCAGCGACTCGATGACGGCGACCACGACGCGGGCGCTGCGGGCCGGGTCGGTCAGATCCAGGCCGGGGTCCTGGCGCAGGAGCAGGTCGACGGCGTCGACCGCGTCGCGTTCGACCTCATGGAAGCGGGCCAGCAACTCGGGCGGGCGCGGCGACTCCTCGAAGAGCACCTGGTGCAGGCGCGGGTCGCGGGTGTGCAGTTCGGCGCAGGCGCGGACCACCGCTGGCAGCCATTGCTCCAGCGTGGCGGGCCGGTCGGCGAGGCTGGCCAGGCTGGACCGGACGGCCTGGGCGGTCTCGTCGACGTGTTCCAGCGCCAGGGTCAGCAGGATCGAGTCCTTGTTGGGGAAGTACTGGTACAGCGACCCCACGGAGAGCCGGGCCGCCGCCGCGATGCGGTCGGTCGTACCGGCGGCGTGGCCGTGGTCGGCGAAAACGCGAGCCGCCGCGTCGAGAATGCGTCGGCGGGTCTGCCAGGCGCGCTGCTGCTGGGGCGTCTTCCTGGGCTGATGGGGTGCGGGCCGGGGCGGCACGGTGGGCTCCAAACGCGAGTACCAGAAAGCGAGGAATCCCTCATATAGTAGGTGCAAGCAGCCAAAATAAAGGAAGGGAACCGTGGACACGCGAGGGCGTACGTACCAGGAAGTCACCCGGTGGCTCGACTACCAGCCCTTCTTCCCCGCCTGGCTACGCAGCGACCTCGGCAACGCCCCGGCCGAGGAGTGGTGGCGGTGGCGCGGCATCGACGTCCACCTGGACCGGCTCGCCGCACCGGATGCCCCGGTGAAGCTCATCCTGCTGCATGGCGCCGGCGGGTACGGCCGGATGCTGGCCCCGTACGCGCGCCTGCTGGCCCACGAGACGCCGGTCGAGGTGCTCGCGCCGGACCTGCCCGGCTACGGGCTGACCCCCGGCGGTGACCGGCCGGTCGGCTATCCGGAGTGGATTGACTGCGTCGCCGACCTCGTCGCGGCGGAGCGGGCCCGTGACGGCCGTCCCGTCTTCCTCGTCGGCGCGAGCATGGGCGGCATGCTGGCGTACGCGGTCGCGGCGGGCGGCGACGTCGCCGGGCTGATCGTGACCTGCCTGCTGGACCCGCGCGACGTCTCCGCGCGGATGCGGATGACCCGGTGGCCGGTCATGGGCCGCATCGCACCGGCGCTGCTCGGCCCGATCCGACCGCTTGACGCGCTGCGCGTGCCCATGCGTTGGATCGCGAACATGGGCGCGATGAGCAACGACCCGGCCCTGAACACCCTCGTAAGTGGGGATCCGTCCGGCGGCGGCAACCGGGTCACGGTCCGCTTCCTACGCACCTTGCTCTCCGCCGTCCCGCCGGTGGAGCCGGAGGCCTTCACCGCCTGTCCGGTGCTGATGACCCATCCGGCGGCCGACCGCTGGACACCGGTCGCGCTCAGCCGGGCGTTCTTCGACCGCGTCGCCGCCGACCGGCGGCTCGTGCTGCTGGAGCGGGCCGGACACCTGCCCGTCGAGGAACCCGGGCTGAGCCAGTTGGGTCGGGCCGTCGCCGAGTTCATCGGCTGAGCGGCTCTGCCGGCCGCCGGTTCGCGAAGTCCAACCGGCTGCGGTGCGTACCGGCGCGCAGTTCGTCGTCGGTCATCACCAGGTAGACCAGCGGGCAGTCCTGCGGGCCGGTCACGTCCAGCTGGCACAGGGTGCACGGCTCCTCGGGGCGGAGCGGGCACTTCGCGTCCGGTCTACGGCCGCCCGTGCCGGCCATCAGCCACCACCGCGCCGTGCCGAGGAACCGTTCATGACTCCAGCGTGTCCCTCCGGCACGGGCGACAACCAGGTCTTTCGGCCCCTGTTCGGGCACGCGATCCCGGCACGGGTGAGGGCCCGCAGCGGTGACGCTGCGGGCCCTCACCACGATGGTGGGTCAGCTCACGGTCGCGCGGCCCACAGCAGGGCCCGGCCCAGCTGCGGCTGGAGTCCCTTCGGGTGTAGCCGGAACGTCGGGCTGGTGCCGAAGAGCACCACACCGTTGCCGCCGGCACTCACGCTCCGAACGATGCTGGCCTGGCTCGCGGCGGCGGACCGTCAGTTCGCGCCGGTGGTCACCCGCCTCGTGCCATCTGAGGTTGGCATGTTCCCGGGGCTCGGTGGAGCGTTCACTATCGCGGAACTCGCCGACGGGGCGCGAGCGGCCTATGTCGACAGCCAGGCTGCGGCGCAGATCATCGACCAACCGAGCGAGCTTGTTACGCTTGATCGACGGTGGGAACGCATCCGAGGCGAGGCTCTTCCCCGAGGGCGTTCCCTGGAATTCCTCAGGGAAGCGGCACGAGCATGGACCTGACCGGGGCGCGTTGGCGTAAGAGCAGCAAGAGTGGCAACAATCAAGGCGACTGCGTTGAGGTGGCCGACAATCTGTCCGATGTGGTCGGGGTGCGTGATTCGAAGGATCCGGCCGGTCCGGTGTTGACCTTCGGCCCGGCCGCCTGGCGGGCTTTCGTCACCCGAATCGCCGACCGTGCCTGAGCCTGACTCTGCCGTGCCGGGGACGAGGAAGCTTCTTGCCTGCGGCATCGTCGGCGCGCTGCTGTTCCTCGTGGTGATCGCGGTCAACGGGGTGATCAAACCCGACTATGATCCGATCAACGACTTTGTCAGCGAGGGTGCGATCGGTAGTGGCGGTTGGCTCCAGATCGCGAACTTCGTGGTGAGCGGCGGCCTGCTGACGGCCTTCTCTTTCGGGCTGCGCCGAACTGTCTCCCGATGGACGGCCTGGTTGACGGGAATCTTCGCGGTGAGCCTGGTCGGGGCTGGCGTCTTCGTCTCGGACCCGGTGCCATCCGACCTGGCGAGCGGGCACGGTATCGCGCACGACCTCGTCTCACTCGTCGTCTTTGTGGCGCTGATCGCCGCCTGCTTCACCGCCGCCCGGTGGCGACCAACCCCGCTCTGGCGCTGGTACTGCCGGTTCACGGGCGTCGCGGTCGGCGTCCTCATCATCGCGGCCAGCGGTGTCGACCCGGTCGACGGAGGCGCGGGATTGCTGCAACGCGGCTCGATCCTGATCGGATGGAGTTGGTTGGCCGTGCTCGCGTGGCGGGCGCGGCCGGTGCAGGACGCCACCGTCCCGCACCGGCCTGTCACTGTCCCGCACCTGCCTTGACGGACCGGGACGCTCAGGAGGTGAGCGCGGTGGTGAGCCGTTCGGCGTTGGTCCGGAACATAGCGAGCAGATCCAGATCCTTGCCGGGGTAGTTGACGAGCGTTACCCGGGTGGCACCGGGGATCTTCGGGTCCACCTTCGGCAGGTGGGCGTTGATGAAGACCAGCTTGGGCTGCTTGGCGGCCAGGTCCGCCCGTTCCTTCGCGGTGAGCGGCTGCGGCCCGTACACGTCCGTCACCTCGATGCCAGCGAAGGAACTCCAGTAGCCGACGAACAACTCCGACACCGCCGTGGGTGCCGGATTGGGCAGGGCGGCCTTCGTCTCGCGGGACAACCGGCTGTACTCGGCGTTGAAGGTGCTCAGCCACGCCTTTGCCGCGTCGGAGGTGCCGAACATGTTGGCCAGCCGGGTCACCTCCGTGGTGATCTTCCCGGGAGTGGCCTCGGCGGGAAGCACCGTGACGAGTTCGCTGTCGTCGCCGGCCGCCCTGATCAGCCGGGGCGCGAAGCCATCACTCTCGGCGTACAGGACGTATTCGGCGTCGGCGTCGGCCTTCAGGTCGCGGGCCTTCGGCTGGTAGTCCGGCGGGTGTTCGACGTCGGCGGGAGCGACGAGGGTGACCTCGCTGGCCCCGGCGGCCTTGGCGAGCGCACCGACCCAGCTGGTCGAGGCGACCACCTTCGGCCCCGGCGCGGCCGGCGCGGCGGAAGTGCTGTCGGCGGCCGGTGCGGAGGGGCTGCCCTGGCCGGTCGGGGCGGGCTCGTCGGTGCTGCCACAACCACTGGCCAGCAGAGACAGGGTCACTACCGCGCTCAGCGCGGCGGCCCGGATCAATCGCATTGTGCTCCTTGGAATCGATAAGATCGCAGCCCGAAGCGGCCGGGACGTCCCGGCGGCGGTCAGGTGCGGTCCAGGAGCGTAGCAATCAGCGGCCGACAAAACTGACCCGTTTTCGGGCGTCAGCCACGGTCCAGGCCGGCCCAGGAGCGCAGCAGCCGTCCACCGATGGAATCGACCGGGCCGGATCCGGGGCCGTCGACGATGTGGTCGATGACCTCGGCGCGGGTGAACCAGCGGGCCTCCTGCAACTCCGCGCCGTCCACCGCGATCGTCGCGTCCACGGCACGGGCATGGAAGCCGACCATCAGGCCGGCGGGGAACGGCCACCCCTGTGAGCCTCGGTAGGTCACCCGGTCCACGGTGACACCGGCCTCCTCGGCGACCTCGCGCCGGACCGTGCCCTCCAGGCTCTCGCCGATCTCGACGAAGCCGGCCAGCAACGAGAAACGGTCCGGCCCGGCGCCGTGGTGGCGGGCCAGCAGGCAGCGTGGCTCCGGGTCGGGGCTCTCCACCAGCACGATGACGGCGGGCTCCAGGCGGGGAAAGTGCTGCCGACCGCAGTCCTGGCCACCGCAGATGCGCAGGTGGCCAGCGTGGGCGCTGCTGGTGGGCGTACCGCACGAGCCGCAGTATCGGGCGTGTCGGTTCCAGTAGAGCACTCCCCGTGCGTACGCCAATGTCGCGGCCAGCGGTGCGGGCAGGGTCGCGGCGAGGGCGCGCAGATCGGTGCTGGTGTCGGCGGCGGCGAGCCGCAGTGCCTCGGCCTCCTCGACCTCGCTCAGGTCGGCGGCGAAGGTCGCGGTGGCGCCGTCGAGGCCGAGCAGGGCGGTCTGGCCGGCGGCGGCCAGCACGGCACCAACCGCACCGGCGGTGAGTACGACCGGTTGCCCGGCCGCCGTCAGCAGGGTGCGGTCGCGCCACATCGGCACTACGCGGGTGTCGTCGTGGCAGAGCTGCGCACCGACCCAGTCCGGATCGGTGCGCAGGCTCGCTGCCCGGTCGTGCGGTGTGCCGGTGTACGCCAACCCGTCGAACGTCATGCCCTGATCGTGCAGCACGTGCGAATCACGGGCGGCGGCGGTGCCCCGCGAGCGCGATGTTAGGAGGGGGCCCTTCCTATACACCAGGCGTTAATAGGGGGCCCTTCCTTGCTAGCAGGCGCGGATGTTGACGTAGGGGCCCCAGTTCCAGCTGTTGTTGGAGGAGGGAGCGCCCGGCGTGGTGTAGGTGCTGTTCTTGGTGGACAACCTCGCCTGGGTGCCAGCGGTCTGGTTGTTGGACCACGAGCCGGTCGTCGTGAAGTACGCCGGCACGCTGTAGATGCGGTTGCAGTACCAGAGGGACAGGATGTCACCCTGCCGATTCGGGTCGCTGTAGGCGCAGAAGTACTGGAAGGGACAGGGGATCGCGGCGGTGCCCGACCGGCTTGAAGCGTTGAGATCCCGGGCGTACTTCTCGCCGGGGAGCGCCAGGGTGAGCGTGCCGCCCTTCAGGTCGATCTTGTTTGCGGCGACCTGGGTGCCGCCCACTTCGGCCAGGGCCGCGTCGACGCGCTTCTGGAGCGCCTTGGCCTCGGCGGTGTTCAGGCCGGCGGCGCTTGCCTGCTTGGCGAACTCCGGTGTGGGGGCGGCCTGGACGCCGGCCGCCCCGGTCAACAGGACGAGAGACGACAAGCCCACTACCAGGGCTATTCTACGGAAGATCCTCACGCTGTCCTCCTAACAGGTCGGTGAGGTGGGAGGGCGGCGGCTGGACAGAGCCGCCGCCCTCGCTTGCTGAGGGAAATCAACGTTGTCGCAGGTCAACACTGGTGCGGCAACACTTCGCCCATCAGCCACGCTAAATCAAAACCGACCAATCAGGAACGTTGAGCAGCTTTCACCATTTTCACCTTTTGTGCGGTGAAGTGGTTGCCGGTCGGTGGCTCAGGGGGTGGGCGGGGTGACCGCGATGATCAGGTGGGCCGGCTGGTCGCTGGCGTTGCGGTAGAGGTGGGCCAGGCGGGAGTCGAAGGTGACCGCCTCGCCGGCCGCCAGCAGGTACGACTCGCCGCCGATCTCGGCGACGACCTCGCCGCTACAGACGATGGCGCACTCAGTCGACGGGTGGGCCCAGGGTTCGGCCGAGCTGGCGTCGCCGGGGGCGAGGTGGGCCTGGAGCACCTCCAGGTCGCCGCGGCCCGGGGTGAGCCGCTCGTAGGTGATCTGGCCCGGGGGAGCGGTGAGCAGGCTGCGGGCGCCGGCCCGGCTGATGTGCACCGCCGGGGCCTCCGGTTCGGAGAAGAGCGCGGCGATCGAGGTGTCGAAGACCTGGGCGAGCTTTCGCAGGGTGGCCAGGCTCGGGTCGGTGGCGCCGTTCTCGATCTGGCTGAGCAGGGCGGGTGACACGTCGGCGGCTGTGGCGAGCTGTCGCAGCGTGAGGGAGTGCTGCTGACGCAGTTCGCGGAGCCGGTCACCGAGCATGTGGACCTCGATCCGATAACAGTGTGACTAAAAATGTTTGACCAAGCTACACGGCCCTGTTTAGGGTGGTCAAACAAGAGGCCGGCAGTGTTTGGTATTGCTAGACACGCCGCGTCGAGGCACGAACCGGACGAACGAGTCCGGCTACATCCAACCCTGAGACGACTTCCCCTGAAAACCCGAAAGACCGTCACCGGTCACCTGGGCCCGACCGGTGGCAAGTGTCCCGGGCCGTCGATGCCTCGCGGATCCCCCTGGCGGAACCGCGCCATACGAAGGTAGGAACAGCATGTCGGTGTCCCCCCGCCGGCTCCGCGCCGGAGCGTTCGCTCTGGCGACGCTGGCCATCATCTCCACCACCGCCTGCACCGCGGGCGGCAGCGGTGGGAACGCGAACGGTGGTGGCGGCGCCACCACCCTCACCGTCAACACCTCGTTCGTGCTCAAGACCCTCGACCCCGGCCGGGTCTACGAGGCGACCGGCCTGACCGCCGTGCACGCCCTCTACGACACGCTGCTCACCTTCGAGGGATCCGACGTCGGCACCCCGGTCCCCGCGCTCGCCGAGTCGTACGAGGCGTCCCCGGACGCGAAGACCTTCACCTTCAAGCTGCGCTCGGGTGTCACCTTCTCCGACGGCAGCCCGCTCACCGCCGATGACGTGGTCTTCTCGCTGAACCGGCTGAAGAACATCAAGGGCAGCCCGGCGGTCACGGTAAGCGAGTTGAGCGTCAGCAAAACCGACGACAGCACGGTTGTGGTCACCTCCGAAACGCCCAACCCGAACGTCCCGGTGGTGCTCTCGATGCCCTCCACCGGCGTACTCAACGCCAAGGTGGCCCAGGAGAACGGCGCCAAGGAGGGCGAGGACGCCGCCCAGGGCGACAACGCCCAGCAGTACCTCGACACCAACTCCATCGGCAGCGGCCCGTACGTGCTGAAGTCGTACGAGCCGGAGTCCCAGGTGGTGCTGGAGGCCAACCCGAACTACTGGGGTGACAAGCCGCAATTCGAGCGGGTGGTGCTGCGCAACATGGACGTGCAGACCCAGAAGCTGACCATGCAGCGCGCCGAGAGCGCCGAGATTTCCCTGGACATCTCCGGCAAGCTGCTCGACGGCCTGCCGGAGACCCTCCAGACCTCCGGCGTGCAGGACACCGTCTACTTCCTCTTCCTCAACGCCGACCCGGCCGTGTCGCCGGTGACCTCGAACCCGAAGTTCAACCAGGCGCTGCGCGCCGCCATCGACTACCAGGGCATCGCCGGCCTCTACGGCCAGGGCGCCGCGCCCGGTGCCGGGCTGGTCGCGCCGGCCTTCCCCGGCACGCTGCCGGAGAACGAGGCGTCCACCCGCGACGTGGCCAAGGCCAAGGCGCTGCTCGCCGAGGCGAACCTGAGCAACCCGACGGTGAAGTTCAGCTACCCGGCCATCACGTACAAGGGCGTGGACCTGGGCACCGTGGCCACCAAGGTGCAGGGCGACGTCGCCGAGGCCGGCATCACGCTGGAGCTGAACCCGCAGCCGCTGACCACCTTCCTGGACGAGATGCGCGGCGGAAAGATGCCGCTGGGCTTCACCCCGCAGAGCCTGAACTACCCGGTCGCCGACTCGCTGATCAACAACATGGCGCCCGGTCAGGCCACCGCGCTGCGCTCGGGTTGGACCGTCGAGCGGGCCGAGCCGGCGGTCGTGGCCGCCGGTGAGAAGGTCGTCGAGACCCTCGACCTGGCCGCCCGGGCCACCGCGATGCAGGAGTGGCAGCGACTGATGAACCAGTCCTCCCCGTACGTGGTGCTTGCCAGCAACTCCTCCACGGTGGTGGCGACCGCCGACCTGACCGGCGCGGACTACACCGCCGCGGGCTGGCAGGTGGACGTCGCCGCGGTCGGCCGGAAGTAGTCGGCCAGCACATGACGACGCTGCACAACGGCGAGCCGGGGGCGGTCGCCACGACCGCGCCCCGGCCCCGGCCGCGCCGCGTGCCCCCGCTGCTGGTCTTTCTGACCAAGCGGCTGGCGATCACCGCCGGGCTGCTGCTGGGCGTCACCGTGGTGACGTTCGGGCTGGTAAACGTGGTGCCCGGCGACCCGGTCACGGCCAACCTCTCCGACCAGGCGCTCAACGACCCGGCCACGGTGGCCGCCTTCCGCGAGAAGTGGGGCCTGGACCAGCCGCTCTGGCAGCAGTACCTGCACTACCTCGGCAACCTGGTCCGCGGCGATCTGGGCATCTCCCAGCAGACCGGCCGTTCGGTCCTGGACGACCTGGTGCGGTACGTCCCGGCGACCATGGAGCTGGCCATTCCCACCATGCTGCTGGCGCTGCTGATCGGCACCGGCATCGGCATGCTCGCGGCGGTCCGCAACGGCCGGTTCACCGACCAGCTGGTCCGGGTGGGTTCCCTGCTCGGCCTCTCCACGCCGCCGTTCTGGCTCTCGCTCGTCGTGCTCTACGTCTTCTTCTACCAGCTCGGGCTGGCCCCCAGCGGCGGGCGGCTCTCCACGGCGTTCAGCCCGCCGCCCACCGTCACCGGCATGTACACAGTCGACGCGGCGCTGGCCGGGCAGTGGGACGTCGCCTGGGACGCCGCCCAGCATCTGATCCTGCCGGTGCTGGTGCTGACCTCGCTGACCGTGGCGCTGCTGGTCCGCTTCGTCCGCTCCGCCATGCTCGAGGTGCTCCAGCAGGACTACATCCGCGCCGCGTACGCCAAGGGCCTGCCGACCCGGGTGGTGCTGCGCCGGCACCTGCTGCGCGCCGGCCTGGTCCCGGTGGTCACCGTCTCCGGCCTGGCCTTCGCCTCGCTGCTCTCCGGCACGGTGCTGGTGGAGAGCATCTTCGGCTGGCCCGGCCTCGGCCAGTACGCCTACCGCAGCGCCACCGCCCTGGACCTGCCGTCGATCCTCGGCGTCAGCCTCTTCGTGGCCCTGGTCTACACGCTTGTCAACCTCACCGTCGACCTGCTGTACGGGCTCATCGACCCGAGGATCCGGCTGTCATGACGATGACCGCACCCGATCCGGTGGCCCCGGATCCGAAGGTGGACCGGGCGTTGAACAGGCGTCGCTGGCTCGGCCGGCTGCGCGGCGGCTCCACCGGGCGACCGATCTGGCGTCAGCCGATCGCCGCGGCGGCGCTGGTGATCCTCGGCGGCTGGCTGCTGGTGGCGCTCTTCGCGCCGCTGATCGCCCCGTACGACCCGCTCGCCCAGAGCCCGCAGGCGTACGCCCCGCCGTCGGCGACGCACTGGTTCGGCACCGACTCGCTCGGCCGGGACATCCTCAGCCGGGTGATCCACGGTGCCCGGCTCTCCATTCCGCTGGCCCTGGCCATCGTCTCGCTGGCCCTGCTCGTCGGCGGCCTGCTCGGGCTGATCGCCGGCTACCTCGGCCGGTTCGTCGACGAGGCGCTGATGCGCCTGACCGACCTGGTCTTCGCCTTCCCGCAGATCATTCTGGCGATGGCGGTGACCGCCGCGTTCGGCCCGAACACCCGTAACGCCGTGCTCGCCCTGGTAATCGTCTCCTGGCCGGTGTACGCGCGGGTCATCCGCAGCGCGGTGCTCAGCATGCGCGGCGACGACTACCTAAGCGCCGCCCGGCTGCTCGGCGTCGGGCCGGTACGCGCGCTGCGCCGCGACGTACTGCCCAACAGCATCGGCCCCGCGATCGTGCTGGCCACCCTGGAACTCGGCAACGCGGTGCTGCTGCTCGCCGCGCTCTCCTTCCTCGGCCTGGGCCCCCGCCCACCGGCCGCCGAATGGGGTTCGATGGTCGCCCTCGGCTCCCAGGACCTGTCGATGTGGTGGGTGAGCGTCTTCCCCGGCCTGGCCATCCTCACCGTCGTGATGGCGTTCAACGTGCTCGGTGACGCGCTGCGCGACCGGCTCGACCCCCGCTACGCGAAGGGACGCTGATGGCGCCGCTGCTCGATGTCGACTCCCTCGCCGTCACCCTGCCCGGCCCGCGCGGGCCGCTGCCGATCCTGCACGACGTCTCGCTCACCGTGGACGAGGGCGAACTGGTCGGCATCGCGGGGGAGAGCGGCTGCGGCAAGAGCCTCACCGCGCAGACCCTGCTCGGCCTGCTCCCGCCCGGCGCCGAGGTCACCGGATCGGCCCGGTTCGCCGGCACCGACCTGCTCGGCCTGGACAACCGGGGCTGGCAGCGGATCCGGGGTGCCGGCATCGCCATGGTCTTCCAGGACCCGACCGCCGCCCTGCACCCGATGCTCACCGTCGGCCGCCAGCTCACCGAGCACATGCGGGTGCACCTGCGGATGGACCGCCGGGCCGCGAACCGCCGGGCGGTGGAACTGCTCGACCAGGTCCGCATCCCCGACCCGGAGCGGGCCCTGCGTTCCTATCCGCACCAGTTCTCCGGCGGCATGCGCCAGCGGGCGGCCATCGCCATCGCGCTGGCCGCCCGGCCCCGGCTGCTGATCGCCGACGAACCCACCACCGCCCTCGACGTCACCGTGCAGGCCGGCATCCTCACCCTGCTCGACCGGTTGCGCGCCGAGACCGGGCTGGCCGTCGCGTTCATCACCCACGACCTCGGCGTGCTCAGCGCGTTGACCACCCGTGGTTATGTCTTCTACGCCGGGCGGGTGGTGGAGACCGGCCCGACCGGGGCGCTGCTCACCGCACCCACCCACCCGTACACGGCCGCGCTGCTCGGCGCCCGCCCGCACGGCACCCAGGCGATCGGCACGCTGCGGCCCATCCCCGGCGGGCCACCGGCGCCCGGGGAGGCGCCGCCGGGCTGCCCGTTCCAACCCCGCTGCGGGTACGCCGAACAGTCCTGCGGCACCGCCCCGCCACCGCTGGCCCCGGCCGGTGCCGACCGTTCGGTGGCCTGCGTGGTCCGCCCGCACCTGGAGGTGGCGACCCGATGACGGAGCTGCTGCGGATCTCGGACGTGGAGGTCGAGTACCGCTCCCGGGGACGCGGCCGGGTGCGCGCGGTCGCCGGGGTCAGCCTGGCGGTCGGGCCCGGCCAGATCGTCGGCCTGGTCGGCGAGTCGGGCTGCGGTAAGTCCTCGCTGGCCCGGGTCGCGGTGGGGCTGACCGCGCCGAGCGCCGGTGAGGTCCGCTACGCCGGCCGACCGGTCACCCCGCTGGGCTGGCGTCGCCGGCCGGACCCGGAGATCGGCCTCCAGATGGTCTTCCAGAACCCGTACGCCTCGCTCAATCCCCGGCGCACCATCGGCGCGCAACTGCTCGACGGCGTACCGGCGACGGTGACCGGGGCGGCCCGCTCGGCGCGGGTACGCGAACTGCTCGACCGGGTCGGCATGCCGGCCGCCGCCGCCGACCGGTACCCGCACCAGTTCTCCGGCGGCCAGCGGCAGCGGCTCGCCATCGCCCGGGCGCTCGCCCCGGAACCCCGCATGATCATCGCGGACGAGCCGGTCACCGCGCTGGACGCCTCCTCCCAGGCCCAGGTGGTAAACCTGCTGGTCGGGCTGGTCCGGGACCTCGACATGGGCATGCTGTTCATCTCCCACGACCTCGCCCTGGTGCACGAGATCGCCGACCACACCGCCGTGATGTACCTGGGCCGCATCGTCGAGACCGCGCCCACCCGCGAGCTGTGGCGCGACCCGCGCCACCCGTACACCCGGGCGCTTATCGACGCGGTGCCGCAGATCGGCCCCACCCCGCAACTGCCCGCCACCCTCGCCGGGGAGGTGCCCGACCCGGCCAACGCCCCCACCGGCTGCCGGTTCCGGCCGCGCTGCCCGCACGCCTTCGCCCCCTGCGGCGACCAGCCGCCCACCCTCGACCTCGGCGGACGCACCGCCGCCTGCTGGCTCAACGACCCCACGGTGGCCCCGGCCGCCGTACCCGCCCACTGAGGACGCCGCCATGCACAACGCCACCGAACAGGTCCTGGTCAACCTCGCCCTCTACGACGGCGTCGCCGACCACCTCCAGCCCGACCGGGGCGTCTGGGTCGGTGCCGACGGGCTGATCCGCGCCGTCGGCCCAGTCGACGACGTACTCGCCGAGGCCGGCGACGCCCGGGTGGTCGACCTCGGTGGTGACGTGGTCATGCCGGGCCTGACCAACATGCACGTGCACCTCTCCCTCGGCCTGCCCGGCCACCTCGCCGACACCGTGCACAGCTCCAACCTGGCCGAACTGGTGCTGCTGATGGCCGACTCCGCGCGGCGCACCCTGCACGCCGGCGTCACCACCGCCCGGCTGGTCGGCGAGGGCCGCTACGCCGACTTCGCGCTGCGCAAGGGCATCGAGGCCGGCGCGGTGGACGGACCCCGGATCTTCACCGCCGGGCACGCGCTCTGCTGCACCGGCGGCCACGGCTGGGAGGCCGACGCGCTGGAGGCCGACGGCGCGGACGGGTTCCGCCGGCTCACCCGGACACAGATCCGGGCCGGCGCCGACCTGATCAAGGTCTGCATCTCCGGCGGCATCGCCGGCCAGTACGAGGCGATCGACACCCCGCAGCTGCTCGACGACGAGATGGCCGCCGTCATCCGGGTCGCCCACGACTGGGGACGCAAGGTCACCGCGCACGCCGGCCCGGCCGACACCGTACGCCGGGCGGTGGAACTCGGCCTGGACTGCGTCGAGCACGGCTACGAGCTGACCGACGAGGTCACCCGGCTGATGGCCGCCCGGGGCGTCTGGTACGTGCCGACCATCGTGGTCAGCCGCTGCGAGCAGTTCTTCCGCGACTCCGGCGTACCGGGCTGGCTGATGGACCGCGCCCTGGCGGCCGGGCCCCGGCACTGGGAGAGCCTCCAGCACGCCATCCGCAACGGCGTACCGATCGCGTTGGGCAGCGACATGCCGCCGCACGCCGGCTACGACGAGACCACCGCCACCGTGCGCGAGCTGGAGTTCATGGTGGACGCCGGAATGCCGGTCGCGGACGCGCTGAAGGCCGCCACCATCCGGCCCGCCGAATGGCTCGACCAGTCCGACCGGCTGGGCAGCGTCGAGGTCGGCAAGCACGCCGACCTGCTGGTGCTGCGCGACGACCCGACCCGGTCGGTCTCCGCGCTGCGCACCCTGCACCTGGTGATGAAGGGCGGCGTCGTCTACCGCGACGACCACGGTCGCGCCCGGGCATCCCGATGACCGGGATCACCCAGGTCGCCGACGACTACCTCGCCGCGCTCGCCGAACTCGACCCGCAGGCCGCCGAGGCGGCCGGGCGTACCCCGCAATCGCAGCTGACGGAGCTGTCACCGGAGGGCTTCGACGCCCGCGCCGAGCTGGCCCGCAGCACCGCGACCGCCGTCGCCACGGCCACCGCGCACACGCCTGTCGAACGCGCGCTCGCCGGTGCCCTGGCCGACCGGCTGGCCAGCGACGTCGCGCTCTACGACGCCGGTTTCACCACCCGCCTGCTGGCACCGCTGGCCACCCCGGTCCACCTGGCCCGACAGGTCTTCGACAACCTGCCCCGGCGCAGCGCCGACGACTGGGCGAACGTCGCCGCCCACCTGCACCGGCTGCCCACCACCCTCGACCAGTACGCGGTCACCCTGCGCCGCTCCGCGCAGCGCGGGCAACTGGTCGCCCGCCGGCAGGTGCTTGTCGTCGCCGAGCAGTGCGCCAGCTGGGCCGACACCGACTTCTACGGCCGGCTCGTCGCCGGCTACCCGGGCGGGCCGCTCGCCGACCGGCTGGCCGAGGGGGCCCGGCTGGCCACCGCCGCCACCGCCGGCTTCGCCGCCTTCCTGCGTACCGAACTGGCGCCCGTCGCGTCCGAGGTGGACGGCGTCGGTCGGGAGCTGTACCAGGTCACCGCCCGCGCGTTCCTCGGCGCCACAGTCGACCTCGACGAGCTTTACGGGTACGGCTGGGCGGAGCTGGCCCGCACCGCCGCCGAGCTGCGTACGGTGGCGGCCGAGTGCGGCCACCCGGACGTGTCGGCGGCGCGCACGGCGCTGGACGCGGATCCGGCCGGGCGGGTGCCGGTCGGCCCGGCGCTTCAGGAGTGGCTGAGTCGGCGCACCGCGCTGCTCACCGACGCCCTCGACGGCACCCACTTCGACATCCCGGCGGCCACCCGGCACGTCGAGTGTCGGATCAGCCCGGCTTCCTCCGGCGTCATGTACTACACCCCGCCGGACGCCGCGCTTACCCGACCCGGCGGGATCTGGTGGTCGGTGCCGCCGGGCGAGTCGACCGTGCCGGTCTGGCGGCACGTCGGCACGCTGTGCCACGAGGGACTGCCCGGCCACCACCTGCAACACGCCATCACCCTCACCCTCGCCGAGCTGCATCCCTGGCAGCGCACCCTCTGCCAGGTGCACGGGTACGCCGAGGGCTGGGCGCACTACGCCGAGCGGCTCGCCGACGAACTCGGTCTCTACGCCGGCCCCGCCGAACGACTCGGCATGCTCGACGGCCAGATGTGGCGGGCTGCCCGTGTCGTCATCGACCTCGGCCTGCACCTCGACCTGCCGATCCCGGCCGGCAACGGGTTCACCGACGCTGCCCGCTGGACCCCCGAGGTCGCCGTGGAGCTGCTCACCCGGGTCGCCGGCCTGGACGCGGCGACCGCCCGCTTCGAGGTCGACCGGTACCTGGGCTGGCCGGCCCAGGCGTTGGCCTTCAAGGTCGGGGCGCGGCTGTGGCAGCAGACCCGCCGCGACGCCGAACGGCGCGCCGGTGCCGCCTTCGACCGCAAACGGTTCCACCACACCGCGCTGGCGCTCGGGCCGATGGGCCTGGACCCGTTGCGCGCCCGCCTCGCCGAGACGTTCCGACCCGCCACCCGTGCCCTCGACCGGAAGTGACCTCCCGATGAGCATCGACGAACTCACCGCCACCATCAGCGGCATGTACCGATCGCTTGGCGACCGGCCCGCCTTCGACGCCCATTTGCACCCCGACCTGACCATCTGGGAGTCCGACGCCGACCAGCTGCTCACCGGACTGGCCGCGCTTGACGAGCTGCGCGACCGGCGGGCTGCGGGGACGAGCGGCCCGGCCCCGGCGCAGGTGGCCCCGGAACAGTTCCACGCCGACGCCTGGGGCGACACCGGCCTGGTCCGGTACGTGCTGCGCGCCCGGCACGCCGACGACCGCCCGGACGTCTGCTTCCGGGTCACCGACGTGCTGCGCCGCACCGAGCGCGGCTGGCGGATCGTGCACCACCACGCGGAGGCCGTCCGATGAGCGAGCACAGCGAACTCAATGCCGAGCAGCCCACCACCGACGTCTACGACCTGCGGGTGGTGGTGGAGCGCATCGAGGGCCGCTCGGTGTGCGGCATGAAGGTGGGCGACCACCTCGACCTGACCGAGTCCTGCCGGCTCAGCATCCCGGCCGGCCAGCACTTCTGCGTGTACGCGCTGGCCGCGTGCCTGCCCCTGCTGCCGGCCAAGCAGCGGGCGCTGGCCGAGGGGGACTGGATGGCCCGGGACAGCCACGTGGCCTGCCCCGACCCGGACGAGCGGGTGATCATGCGGATCGAACGCACCGGCCGCCGGCAGATTCCCACCGAGGAGCTGACGTGAGTGGCGACCGGCTGGTCGGCATCGGCCTGCAATCGGACAAGTCCGCCGACGAGTACGCCGAGCTGGCCGAGCTGGCCGAGCGGCACGGCTTCGACGTGCTCTCGGTCTTCGGCGACCTGATGTACCAGCCGCCGATCTTCCCGCTGCTGGTGGCCGCCCGGCACACCCGCCGCATCCGCCTCGGCGCGGCCTGCCTCAACCCGTTCACCCTGCACCCGGTCGAGGTCGCCGGCCAGGTGGCCGCCCTCGATCTGGCCTCGCACGGCCGGGCGTACCTCGGGCTGGCCCGGGGCACCTGGCTGCAACAGGTAGGCGTGCCGCAGGCCCGGCCGTTGCGGCGGATCGCCGAGACGGTGCAGGTGGTCCGGCGGCTGCTCGCCGGTGACGGCGGCGGCTTCCAGGGCCGCGAGTTCACCGTCGAGCCCGGCACCACGCTGCGGTACACCCCGGTCCGCCCGGACGTGCCGGTGCTGGTGGGCACCTGGGGGCAGCAGACGGCACGCTCCGCCGCCGCGTACGCCGACGAGGTGAAGGTCGGCGGATCGGCGAACCCCGCGATGGCCAAGACGATGCGCGCCTGGCTGGACGAGGCGGCCGGACACGACACGGGGGTGGTGCTCGGCGCGGTCACCGTCGTGGACACCGACGGCGCGCTGGCCCGCCGGGTGGCCCGCACCGAGGTGGCCATGTACCTCGCGGTGGTCGCCGCCCTCGACCCCACAGTCGAGCTGGACCCGGAACTGCTCGCCCGGATCCAGGAACACGTCGCCCGCCGGGAGGACGACGCGGCCGGCGCGCTGATCGGCGACGACCTGCTCGACCTGTTCGCCTTCTCCGGCACGCCGGAGCAGGTCGCCGCGCAGGCCGCCGCCGTCTTCGACGCGGGGGCCAGCCGGGTGGAGTTCGGCACCCCGCACGGTCTCACCCCGCACCAGGGCATCGACCTGATCGGCCGGCGGGTGCTGCCGCTGCTGCGCGGATGACCTCGGGGGGAGCTTTTCGCAACGCTCCCCCCGAGGCACTACCGCAGACCGGTGTGGTGGATCAGCCGGTGAACTTGAAGTAGGCGCGGTGCTGGAATCCGTTGTCGAGGGTCAGCACGAACTCCCGGCAGGTACCGGCCCAGCTCTCGTCGGTCTTCCAGACGAAGTTGTACTGGCCCTTCTTGTCGCCGGAGAGCCGCGACCTGCCGGGGTTCTCCGCCGGGACCGGGATCGGTCGCGGCGTGACCGAGCCGTCCGGGTTGACGGTCAGCAGCGTGTCGCAGTCCACCAGCCGCGAGTAGGGCGAACCGCTGGCCAGGATGTCCAGCCCTCGGTACTTCGGCAGCTGGAACTTCATCGGTACGGCGCTACCGGCCGTCGCCGTGTTCAGACCCGGCTGCGCGGTACGCCCGACGAAGTCGGCCCGGCAGGACGGGTGGGTGTCGTACGCCTCGGTGTTGTCGTCGCGGTTGGTGGTGCCCTGCACCGCGCTGTAGCCGAGCCCACGGCGGGCGAACGAGCCCCACAGCGTGCAGGAGTTCTCCCCACCGGTCAGCGCGGCGTCGGCGGCGATGATGGCGTCCCGGCCGACCACGAAACCGGGGCCGCAACCCTGCAACTTCAACCCGTCCATCACCAGCTGCATGGCGAGGTTGTTGCCGCCGCTGCTCCAGCCGTCGTACACGTTCGGGTTGAGGCCGTGCCGGTCGATCAGGTCCCAGGTCATGTCCCAGAGCACCGCGGCCCAGCCGTGGCCGATGCCGTGCGGTGCGGCCAGGGAGGTGCCGTTCAGCCAGCCGCCGGTCTTGATGCTGTCGTAGGTGAACGGCTGGATCTCCATGTTCCGCGAGTACGGGCGCGGCCGCAGGCCGGCACCGCTGCGGTCGTCCTGGTAGAGGATGTACGGCACCAGGCCGCGCGCACCCTCGGCGCTGTCCAGCTTCGGGTCGAGCAGCGTGGTGATCGCGAAGAAGTCGCTCCAGCCCTCACCCATCTGCTCGTTTCCGCTGAGGCAGTTGATGCCCGGCCCACCGGTGAGCCGGTTGGAGATGCCGTGGCCGTACTCGTGGATGACGATTCCGGCGTCGAGGTCGCCGTCGCGCATGCCCGGGTGGTCCGGGTGCTTGCGCAGCGAGCCGGTGACGGTGCCGGCCGCGATCGCGGCCTTGATGGCGTCCCCGTCGGCCTGGGTGACCGCCACCGCCGGAATGGTGACCGGCGCGGTGGTCATGGCCCCGGTCAGCACCGGCGCGGCACCGGCGGCGTTGTGCGCGACCACCACGGCGTCGGCGCCGAGCGACTCGGCGACCTGGGTACGCAGCAGGTACGTGCAGGCCGCGGTGCCACCGTCGACCACGGCGATCCAGCCGCCGGTCGGCAGCGTGCCCGGGTAGGCGGCCGCGTTGCAGCCGGTGCCGCCGTACACGAACCGGTGGTCGGAGAGGCCGGCCCTGGTGACCGCCGGGCTGAACCGCGCCCAGCTGGCGTCGAAGGAGCCGATCCCCGCCAGCACGACCTGGTTCTGGGCGCCGAACTGATTACCGGGCCAGAGGTACATCTGCATCCGGGGCGTACCCACCCCGTCGACGGCGGGGGTGGAGAAGTTGGCGTTGTTGTTGCCGCCGCCGTCGGCCGCCTCGGCCCGGACGTAGTCACCGCCGACGCCGCCCCGACCGTAGTTGTTGGCCTGGAAGTTGCCCGACGCCTCGTCGAATCCGTACCGGTAGGAGACGTCGTGGATGATGTTGTTCCAGTAGAACAGGTTGGCGGTCGCGGCGTCCCGGTAGTTCTGCGGGTTCTCCCGCAGGTCGAGCGGGAAGTTGAAGGTAAGCGACGGGCCGCCGTCCGGGCTGCTGCCGAAGTCCGGCGCGTTGTTGTTGTCCTGGTCCTGGTAGGCGTGCACGTTGTTGCCCTGAGTGGTGGTGAACTCGGGGCCGGCGACGCCGTCGGTGTCATGCCAGCCGTACGGCGAGGCGAGCCCGTCCGCCGGGTTGGTGACCAGGCTGCGCGGGCCGTCGTTCGGGCTCTCCGTCGGGTAGCCGTAGACCTGGTAGCTGGAGCCGTCGGCGACCGGGTTGGGCGAGCCCAGTTCCGTGCCGTGACCGTGGTCGTGGCGGTGCGCCAGGCTCCGGCCGGAGACCTGCCCCAGGGTCGTGGAGAGCTCGTCCACGTTCTCCTGGGTGGTCCAGTCGTCGGCGTCGAGCAGGGCGCCGGTCTCCGCGTCGACCGTGGCGTTCCACAGGTGCACGTCGGAGGAGTCGTCGATTACCAACTGCCAGGCCAGGCGCAGCCCCTCGTCGGTGGAGTGCCAGCCCAGCTTGGCCGGGATCGGCTGGTCGGAGATGCCGCTGCCGCTGACCACCGTGGACTGGGCGGCTCCGGCGGCACGGCTCATCACCCGCGGGCTGCGCACGTCGGCCAGGTCGAGCGCGTCGGCCGCCGCCTCGACCGCGTCGATCGCGTCGAGGTCGGCGCTGCCGGAGGTCGCGCCGGAGAGGCCGGCGACCAGGGTGTCACCGACGAAGACGACGCTGCCGTCCCGGGCGACGTTGACGGTGGCGACGGCGCCGAAGACCTCCAGATCCTTGTGGCGCTGGGCCAGGTTGACGTGGGTGACCCCGGTGTGCCGACTGGTGTAGCTGGAGAGCACGGCGAGGTCGGCGAGGTCGGGCGCGGTCACGTCGTACCGGTCCGGGTTGGCCCGCAGATAGCTGGTGGCGATCTCCTCCGGGGAGCCGGTGTTCGGGCCGGTGAGGAAGAGGGGGTTCGACTGGGCGGGCTCCTCGGTGGCGGCGGCGGGCTGGGCGGTGAGCGTGGTGAGGGACGCGACGAGCGTCGTGGACAGCAGCACCGCGGCATTGCGATGGAGCCTGGAGCGATGGACTTGTCGGGGCACTTCTGCTCCTTTGGGGGTTGAAAGGACAGCATGGAGCGCCGACCCACGACCGCCGCGCCGGCCCGTCACGGTGCGTCCGTGACGACCGCCCGAACGTCACGATCTGTGATCATCGGGCGATGTGGATCACGTAGAAGCTACGGCGCGGCTGGCTGAACGGTCAATCATTTCGATGTTTCGTTGCGGATGGTCGTACTTGCCCTGGTCCGCGCCGTGGCAGGATGAGGCGTGCCCGAGCAGCGCCAGGCGCCGATCGCCTTCGAGACCACCTGCGTCGTCGCGGCGTCGCCGGAGGTGGTACACCGCCACCTGAGCGACCCGTACAGCTACATCGGACTCTCACCGCTGATCGTCGCGGTACGCGACGTGCGGCCCGGTCACGACGCGCAGGGGCGGGAGATCGTCGACTACCTCGCCGTCGAACGGTTCCGGTTGTTCGGCCCGTTGCGCTGGGACAACCCGATCCGGGTACGCCTGACCCCGCAGCCGCCCGACCGACTGGTCAGCGACGTACGCAGCCCGGGCTGGGTGCGGCTGCGGGCGGTGGTGGACCTGACCGCCGGGCCGGACGGCACGCAGGTGCGGGAGCAGATCACCGCGTTCGCGCCCGCCCCACTGCGGCGCTTCGTCGCCGCCCAGGCCCGCCAGGTCGCGGCCTACCGAGCCACCGAACTCACCCGCCGAATGACCACCCCCTGACCCCCCACCCCACCCACCCCACCCCCCGACCCCTCCGTTGATCATGAGGTTGGCGGCACTAGTCGA